>VFZK01000342.1 GCA_016871215.1 Acidimicrobiia bacterium
TCTGCTTGATCTTGTCCGGTCCATAACTGGGTTTGCGCCCTCGGCCCGCGGCAATCTCCCACAGACTTCCGATTCCTTCCTGAGCAAAGCGCGACCGCCACACGATCACCGTCTTGCGATTGACCTGGAGCGCTTGCGCGATGCCACTGTCGGGCTGACCCGCCGCGGCGGCCAAGACAATCCGGCTTCGCCTTACCACCTGTTGGGGTGTTCCGTGGGCCTTCAACCAGCGCTCGATTCCCCCTCGATCGGTGGCACTCAGCGTCAGTGGAGGCAAAACCATCGGCATGCCCAGACAATAAACTAATTTCCTGTTATTGCCCAGTTAGTTGTTGGACAATACACTAGATCGAAGGGACTTGTGCCGTTGAGCTTGAGCGGCAGAGACACATCCGCCCCAGGGCGAACGCACCAGGATCGGTTCCCGGCGCCCGCTCAGGAAACAGACGGTCGAAAACGATCTTGAGGAGAAGCTCCAGCGTCTCAGCCATGCTTCACGCAGCGCACCTGGCGATCCGGTTCCAGAGTTGCGACTGGGATCGGCGCCCTTCTGCAGATGTCACCTCGATCGTCTTTGCACCTTGGGTGAAAGGCGCAGCCGGACGGAAGCTGCCGCGGATCGGGGACGGTGCCTTGAATGGACTCCAGACGGCGGGCGGATTTGTTAGATGCGCTTCTGCGAGGAACCGACTTCAGCAATCCTTCGGTATAGGGATGCAGCGGGCTGCCGAAGACACCTGCAACGGGGCCGAACTCGACGATTTTGCCCGCGTACATCACCGCAACTTCATCCGCAATCTGAGCAATCACACCCAAATCGTGCGAAATAATCAGAAGAGAAAGGTTCAGTTCCTCCTTGAGTCGGACCAGCAAGTCAAGAATCTGAGCCTGGATCGTTGCGTCCAGCGCGGTGGTTGGCTCGTCTGCAATCAGCAGCTTCGGGCGCGGTGCCAGAGCCATGGCAATCATGGCTCTCTGCCTCAGGCCACCGGAGAGCTGATGCGGGTATTCTTTCATGCGTTGGCGCGCAGCTGGGATCGAGACGGCCTCCATGATCTCGATCGTCCGTGCCTCTGCCTCGCGCCTCGACAAGGTCGCGTGTGCCGTCATGCCTTCGCGAATCTGCTCGCCAATGGTTAGCACCGGATTCAGTGCCGTCATCGGTTCCTGGAAGATCATTGCGATCTGAGCGCCGCGGATTTGGCGAATAGCTCGATCCGAAATCGCCAGCAGATCGCTCTCCGCCGTGCCTTCTTCAGAACCACTGGCGTACCAGATTGTCCCTCCCGCGATCTTGCCAGGGGACTGCACCAGCCGCAGGATGGACAAAGCGGTCAGGCTCTTGCCGCTGCCCGATTCTCCCACCACACCAAGCGTTCCGCCCCGTCGAAGCACGAATGACACGCCGTCCACAGCCCGCACTACACCACCGGGGTGCGGGAAATGGACTTCCAGATTCTCCACCTTCAAGATGGGTCGCATCTCTGCCTGGAATCGACGAGAAAAGCCTGTATCGCTGTGTTCCCGCTCCGCAAACACCGCCCGGCAGCTAGGGCCTCACTCGGAGCGAGACCGGCCGAGTTCTGGGAGGCGAGGCCCACCATGGGATTTCTTAGGGGACCGCTAGCGCACGCAAGCGCGACACAGGCAGTCTGGCGGCTCAGGCCAATATCCAGAACTTCGCGTCCAGCCTGGCCACGGCGCGCCTAATGTTCGGAATACTCCCCAAATGCCCGGCGCAGCCGGTCTGCGATCTCTCCCACCGTCGCGTACGCTTCGACCGCACGAGAAATGGGCGGCACCAGGTTTTCAGGACCTGCGGCAGCTGTTTCGAGGTCGTCGAGCGCCTGCTCGACCGAGCGTTGGTTGCGGCGTGACCTCACCTTCTTCAGTGCCGATACCTGCGACGCCTCGATCGACGGGTCCACGCGAAGAGTCGAGATCGGCTCGTTGCGGTCCGATTCGAACCGATTAACACCAACGATCACCCGATCGCCCGACTCAACGGCCTTTTGATGCTCGTAGGCCGCCTGTTGAATCTCCCGTTGAACGTAGCCGTTGCCGATGGCGGCGAGCATGCCGCCCATCGCCTCGATCTTGTCGAGATAGTCCCGGCACTTCTCCTCAATGGTGTTGGTGAGGGACTCCACAGCGTAGGCCCCGCCAAGAGGATCGGCGATATCTGCAGCGCCGCTTTCCCAGGCGATGACCTGTTGTGTTTGCAGTGCCAGGCGGGCCGCCTCTTCGGTGGGAAGCGACAGCGCCTCGTCGCGTGCATTGGTATGCAACGACTGGGCACCTCCCATGACAGCTGCCAGCGCCTGAAGAGCGACCCTGACAGTGTTTACCTCAGGCTGCTGCGCGGTCAACGTACTGCCGGCTGTCTGCGCATGAAAACGCAGAACCCAAGACTTCGGGTTCTGGGCGCCGAACCGAAAACGCATGGTCTTAGCCCACAACCGGCGGGCGGCGCGAAATTTGGCGACCTCTTCCAGGAAGTGGTTATGCACATTGAAAAAGAACGAAAGGCGCGGCGCAAAGCGGTCCAGTTCGAGACCAGAACGTAACGCCGCTTCGACATAAGTAATGGCGTTCGCCAATGTGAAAGCCACCTCCTGAACCGCCGTGGACCCCGCTTCGCGGATGTGATAGCCGCTAATGGATATGGGATTCCAGCGGGGCAGGAAGTGGCTCGAATGGTTCAAGATGTCGGTCGCCAGACGCAGCGAGGGTTGAGGCGGATAGATGTAAGTGCCGCGCGCGATGTATTCCTTCAAGACGTCGTTCTGGACGGTTCCCGACAGCTGCTCTTGGCTCACCCCTTGTTTCTTCGCAACGGCCACGACCATTGCCAGCAAGATCGCGGCTGTGGAATTGATGGTCATGGAAATAGAAACTCGATCCAGCGGAATGCCTTCGAGCAGCCTTTCCATGTCTTGCAGCGAGTCGATCGCAACCCCCACCCGGCCAACTTCGCCCTCCGCCATAGGTGCATCGGAATCAAGGCCAATTTGCGTGGGCAAGTCGAACGCGACCGACAACCCTGTCTGACCGAGGCCTAACAGATACTTGAACCGCGCATTCGACTCAGCCGCCGTTCCGAACCCGGCATATTGGCGCATGGTCCACAACCGGGTGCGGTACATCTCTGGCTGAATGCCGCGAGCGAAAGGGAATTCCCCGGGCAGTCCCAGCTCGCTCGAAGCGTCGAACCTGGCCAGATCGGCTGCCTCGTAGCAAGGCTTCAATGGAAATCCGGAGGTACTCGTCCGTGCGCGACCCTTCGACATAGTGCGGAGTCCTCCGGAAGAAGTGAGGCGGCGGTCCCGTTATCCGATAGCCTTTGCCATGAGGTTTGCCACCAGCTTGCTGAAACCTGCGGGGTCTGCCAAAGGACTGCCCTCGGCCAGCAGCGCCTGGCCATACAGCAGGCGGGAGTAGTCCCGTAACTCCGGCGTGGCGGCGTCCTGATCGAAGATCGTCTGCAGCTTCTGCAGCAGGGGATGGGAGGGATTGAGTTCGAGGATCCGTTTCGACTTGGGAACATCTTGGCCCATACGGCGCATCATCTGCTCCAACTGGGGGCTCAGATCGTGGGCCTCGCCGACCAGACAGACGGCAGACGAAGTCAGCCGGTTGGAAAGACGCACTTCTTTCACATCCTCTTCCAGGTGCGACTTCAGGCAATCCATCAGATCTTTGAAGCTTTTTTCTTTCTCTTTGCGCGCCTGTTCAGCCTTCCTCTTGTCTTCTTCAGACCCGAGTTCAACCTCGCCCTTGCCAACGGATTGGAACTTCTTTCCCTCGAACGGTGCGACGCGCTCCACCCAAACTTCATCTACCGGATCCACCAGGTACAGTACTTCGTAGCCTTTGTCCCGAAACGCCTCCAGGTGAGGTGACTTCTCGACCGTTTCTCTCGACGAACCTGTCAGAAAATAGACGGCCTCCTGCCCCTCTCTCATCCGGGAGACGTATTCCTGCAGCGTGGTCAGATCTTTGTCATGATGGCTGGACTGGCACAAGAGCAACGGCAGCAGCCTCTCCTGTTTCTCTTCCCAATCGAGCAGGCCTTGTTTGAGGATAGGCCCAAATTCCGTCCAAAACGAAAGGTATTGCTCCTTCCGCTTTTCGAGCATGTCTTTCAACGTCTCGAGTACCTTCTTAACCAAGAAATTTCGAATCGCCTTGATTTGGCGGTCCTGCTGCAAAATCTCTCGCGACACGTTCAGCGACAAACCCTCGGAATCCACTACACCCCGAACAAAACGCAAATACTCCGGCATGACCTCTTTGCACTCATCCATGATGAAGACCCGCTTCACATAGAGCTGAATGCCCCGGTGCGTCGTGTGGTGGCTGTAAAGGTCAAAGGGGGCCTTCGAAGGAACGAATAGCAGGGCCTGTGCTTCAAAATTCCCCTCCAGTTTTGCGGAGATGGTTTCCAACGGATCGTGCCAGTCGTGCGAGATGTGCTTGTAGAACTCCTTGTACTCGTCCTCGCTCACCTCGCTCCGAGGCCGCGTCCAGATCGCTTTCATGGAGTTCAGAGTTTCTTCCTGCACAACCGTCTTTTCCTCTGCACCGTCCGTGGGCTTGCCCTTTTCGTCGCGCTCGATTTCCTTGAGCTCGACGTTCATGCGGATGGGATAAGCGACGAAATTGGAGTACTTGCGCACAATCGACTTGAGGACGTATTCGGACGTGTAGTCTTTCAAGCCGTCTTCGGAATCTTCCGGCTTCAGGTGAAGCGTGACGCTGGTGCCGGGCTCAGGACGGTCGGCATCTTCTATGGTGTAACCGCCGCCACCCGCCGACTCCCAGCGAGTACCCTGCTCTTCCCCGAAACGCCGGGTGAGAATGGTTACCCGGTCGGCAACCATGAACGTCGAATAGAAACCGACGCCGAACTGTCCGATGAGCTCGGGTGCGAGCTGCTGCTGATGGTGCTCTCGGGCGAGCTTCAGGAACTCTTTCGTTCCTGAACGGGCGATGGTCCCGATGTGTTCCATGACTTCCTGGCGGGACATGCCGATGCCGTTGTCGTCCACGGTCAAGGCGCGGTCTTTTGCGCTCACCTCGAGACGGATATGCAGTTCCTTCTCCGGCAGCGCGTCGGTTCGCGTCAGGCTTTCGAATCGAAGTTTGTCCAGAGCGTCTGAGCTATTGGAGATGAGTTCGCGTAGAAAGATGTCCTTGTTGGAGTACAAGGAATGGATCATCAGGTCCAGCAGCTGCTGGACTTCAGCTTGAAATGCATGCTTTACCGCCGCAGTCATACGTTATCTGCTCCGTTACGTAAGGTGTGTGTGGCACTATCGCCGCACGGGTTCAAAGAAGGTTGTGGGTAGGTGACTCCTCCCTCGGGTAGCCAGCCCGGAGCCACAACGAGAATCCACGCTGGTTTTTCGTTCTGGTCGTTGTCTCGGACAGCCGCTTTCAATGAGAACAAGGAGACCTGATCAGCCCGATTTCCAGGACGCCAGCCCTTGGTCAGTCAGTACCCGATTGCCAATCCGTCGCCACGCGGATCGGAGGCACCCAATCGCAACCCAGACTTGGGATCGAGCATGATGCCTTCTGCATCACCCATGAAACCACGATACACCAGCCGATGCCCGCGCGCTTCCAACCCTCGGATCACATCCTCGGGAAAACCGTGGTTTTCGACCCGAAGTTCGTCTGGCAGCCACTGGTGATGGACGCGTGGCGCATCGATCGCTTCTTGAATCGTAAACCCAAAATCGACAATGTGGACGATCACCTGTAACACCGTGTTGATGATCGTGGGACCTCCGGGGCTTCCGATGGCAGGGCGAACGCATCTAAAGAGGGCTGGACAAATCTGCATCCATATGCTATGACGACAAGGGGAAATAGCTCCAATGCGATCTCCGGAGCCCTTGTTCATGTCCCCACTCAAGCC
>VFZK01000343.1 GCA_016871215.1 Acidimicrobiia bacterium
GTCGGCCGCTGCGTCGCCCTTCTTGCAACGCCTGCTCGCCCCCCAGCCGGTAGCGGGCGATCCAGCTGAACAGCGTTCGGAGGGGAACCTTCATCACGCGCGCCACCGTCGAAGCCGATTCGCCGTTGCGCACCGCCTCGACGGCCGTCCGGCGTTTCTCATAACGCAGTTGGGATCGTACACTGACCAGGTCCTTCTGAGTAGGAGTCTTCTTAGTTCGTCGCATGCCCCGTACTATACTCGATTCGATTAGATTAAGCAAGTACTTTTGCAACGATTGATACTTTCTGGCCCCGTTCTACACGCTGAAGTTGCTTCCCAGCCATGTGGGTTTCATCGAAGGGGAACTGTTGGGGCTGTTGGGATTTGGTGTGTTAGTGCTCGGCTGGGTCTGTCTGCCCTTCTGGGGTGTGGACCGGCGAGGCATCGACCGAACCCACCTCGTTCGAGGGGTGGCGGTGGCGTTGCTCTCGTATCTCGTGACCTTTTCGCTGCTAGGGTACTACCGATGACAGGTTTCGGAAGCTATGCCCCCGGTGTTTTCCTGCTAGGGCTTCTGTTGCCGCTGCAGCTGGGAGCCAAAGACTCCTGTGTCGAGTGTCACGCGGGCCTTGAGGGGAACTTGACGGCTCCCACCCAAGCATTTACTTCAGATGTACATCAACACCGTGGGTTCCGCTGCGTGGACTGCCACGGCGGCGACGCAAGTGTCGATGATCCCGACGACTCGATGAGCCCTAGACGCGGCTTTCTTGGAAAGATTCGACGCACCGATGTGCCGAAGCTCTGTGCCCGTTGCCATAGCGACGCGGGGTTGATCCACAAGTTTCGGCCGCAGCAGCGTGTCGATCAGTTTGCCCAATACCAGACCAGCGTGCACGGGAAGCGGCTGGTGGCCGGCGATGCGGCCGCTGCCAACTGCGTCGATTGCCATAGTGTGCACGACATTCGGGAAGTCAAGGACTCGCGCTCGCCCGTCCATCCCTTGCGCCTTCCTGAGACCTGCGCCCGCTGTCACGCCGACGCAGCTCACATGGCGAAGTACAAGATTCCTACCAGCCAGTTCGAGGATTACCGCAAGAGCGTGCACTGGGAAGCGTTGGCGCGCCGAGGAGACCTCTCTGCCCCCAGCTGCGCTTCTTGTCACGGCAATCACGGCGCGACACCGCCCCAGGTGCAGTCGGTCGCCGCGGTTTGCGGCACTTGCCATGCCTTGTTTGAGGATCTCTACAGCAAAAGTCCCCATCAGCCGGTCTTTGCCGGAATGGGGCTGGCTGGCTGCGTGGTGTGCCACGGAAATCATGCGGTACTGCCGCCTTCAGACGCCTTGTTGGCAGGACCTTCGGCCGTTTGTTCCCAATGCCACGAAGAGGGTTCAGCCGGAGGGAAAGTCGGCGCGGAGATGGCGCGGGGCATCGCAAGTCTCGAGGCAGCCCTCAAGCGCTCCGGCGATCTCCTGGGAGTTGCCAAACGCTCAGGCATGGAGGTCAGCGAAGCGCTATTGCAGCACCACGAGGGTCAGGAAGCGCTCATCAAAGCCCGAGTGGCCGTTCACAATTTCGAGGTCCAGGCCGTCAACCAACCGGTCAGCGACGGTTTGAAGATCGCTTCGCAAACCTACGAGGCCGGACAAGAAGCGATGAAGGAACGCCGCTTCCGCCGGGCGGGCCTGGCGGTCTCTTTGCTCACCATCGTTGCCACGATGGCGGGCCTGCGGCTTGCCGTGCGGTCGATCGAGGGCAAACCGAAGAGTGCTGCGGACGGATGAGGGGTCCCGTCAAAGTCATGAGCCCTCCCTTACGGTCGGGCTACTGAACAGCCGCGTGAGCCGAATCAGTAGCCCGCGCGTTAGCAAGGGCTCGACCTCGACTTAAGGACTTACCGGACTTTGACTGGAGGGCTCGGTGTGGCGCCTTGACTGGAGGTTTCTTATGCAGCGATCCGGGCGGTTCTGTTCGCTTCTCACGTTGCTGCTCTGCAACCCTGCCCGGGCAGCCGACCTCCCAACGCCCGCCAGCGCCGAACTGTGTGGCCGCTGCCATCGCGCCATTTTCCAGGCTTGGACCGAATCCAATCACTCCAAGTCCATGCAGAGCTGGTTGTTCCAGGACGCTCTGGAGTTGGCCGAGGCCGATTTTGGAAGAGCCGCCCGCCGCACCTGTCTCCGTTGCCATTCCCCGGTCGGCGTCGCTTTGGGAGACGTGAACCTGGACAAGAAAGTCAGTTGGGAAGGGGTCACCTGCGATTACTGCCACTTCCTGCGAAGCGTCTCCACAAGCGGAGCCAACCCAAAGGCCACCGTCGACTTCAGTCTGGTCAAAACCGGCCCTCTGAAAGATGCCAGCTCGATGGCTCACGGAACCGAGTACTCAGAGGTTCACTCCAGCTCTGCCGCTTGTGCTCCTTGCCACCAGTACCAGAATTCGATCGGGTTTCCACTGCTCACCACGTTTTCCGAATGGAAGCAAAGCCGGCACGCCAAAGAAGGAAAGCAGTGCCAGACCTGCCACATGTACCGTGTCGCCGGCCAAGTGGTCGACCCCCGAGTCAGCCGCTCGAGCCTGGCTAAGATTAATTTGCATCAGATGCCGGGCTCGCACTCCGTGACCCAGTTAACAAAGGCCGTCACCGTGCAGATGTCGACAACCCGCAAAGACAACGAGCTTCAGGTTGTCGTTACGGTCACCAATAGGGAAGCGGGGCACTACGTGCCCACGGGCTCGCCGCTACGCCAACTGATTCTGGAGGTGCACGCCGATGCCGGAGCTGGCTACCGCTTCCGCCAGGAACGACTCTTCCGGCGGGTTGTCGCCGATGCCAATGGAGAGCTTGTAACCAGAGAACGCGTCGCTTTTCTCAAGGGAGCCAAGGTGCTGTCGGACACGCGCCTGGCGCCAGACGAGAAGAGAACGGAGACCTTCTCTTTCCCGATTCCCCCCGGCATTCAGACGCAGCTGACTGCGAATCTCCGCTACTACTACTCCCCAATGGAGCGCACCGATTCCCCCAAGCAGGTCAACTTCCTCAGCCTCAGCCGCCTGGTCCGGTAGCGAAACTCTGGGTGAACTGACCAGACAGGGGATCAGTGTCGAGGCCGATAGAAGACTGCCTGGAGCCCTGAAGCAGCCCGGTGTCGGCCGCCTCCGAGCTTGGCTCAAGACTCCAAGCGTCGTGGCCATCGTCACCTGAGCGTTTCTCTTACTCGTAGCGCAGGGAGACAATAGGATCAAGTTCGGCCGCGCGCCTGGCCGGGAAGATTCCGAAGAAGAGACCCACGCCGACCGAAACGGAAAACGCCGTCGCGATCCAGAGCAGCGAAACCTCCGATGGCAAGGCAGGCAAGAAGGTTCGGACCGCCAGGCTGATCAGGCTTCCGGCCAGAATGCCGATCACGCCGCCTGTTCCGGTCAGGGTCATCGCCTCGATCAGGAACTGTGCCAGAATATCGCGGCGCCTCGCCCCCACAGCCTTCCGGATCCCAATCTCGTGTGTTCGTTCCGTGACTGCGACAAGCATGATGTTCATCACGCCAATGCCGCCCACCAGCAGGCCAATCGAAGAAATGACCATCGTCAGAATGACCACCGCTCCTGTCAGCTGCTCCCAAACCTGGGAGAGAATGTCAGGCGACTGCATTTCAAAGTCGTTTTCCTCGCGCGTTGGCACACGGCGCCTGCGGCGCAGCACATCGACGACTTCGTCCTGAGCCTTTGAGAGCAGGGCCGGGTCATAGGCGCTGACCAGTAGAATATTGTCTTCGATCTCCGGGTAGAACTTGTGAAAGGTGTTGTATGGGATCATGACGAACTGGTCGATTCCTGGCCCCCCAAACAGTCCGGGATCCCTCTCAAAAACGCCGATGACCAGGAACATCTGTCCATTCAGGTTGATCTCCTTGCCTACTGGGTCGACCGATGGGAAGAGCGTGTCGGCAATGCCAGACCCAATGGCACACACCATTGCCGAATGCTCGTTGTCGAAATCGCTGATAAACCGTCCGTCGCGCATGGAAAAGATCGGCAGTACGGAGATGTATTGCGGCTCGGCACTGCGCAAGACGGCGCTTTCGACCCGCTCATTGCCGTACCGGACCAGGTTCGGCTGGCCTGTAAAGACCGCGCGCTGTTGAAAGGGTGTGGCGTATTCGACCGAGGGACACTGCTCGCGAACGGCGATGGCATCCTCGAGATAGAGGAATTTGCGCTTGCGTATGCGTTCCGGCAGGCGGCTGAAGATGAATGGCGGAATCCGGGAAACGAAGAACACCTTGGTGCCTAAAGCGGCAATCCGGTCTTGGACTACATTGTTCAGACCCTGAATGATCGACGCCACAGCAATGACCGAGGTCACTCCAATCACCACGCCCAGAATGGTCAGAAAAGACCGAAACTTGTTAGCCCGCAGCGTATCCAGTGAGAGCCACACCGTCTGCCGGAGCTGGATCTTCGGAATGTCGATTCGTTCCACAAGCGCTCCTGGAAAAAGTCACTCGGACCGCAGCGCCTCGATCGGATCGAGGCGGGAAGCCTTTCTGGCAGGATAGATCCCAAAGAAGATTCCAATCAGTGTCGAAAGAACCAGCCCGGTTGCAGCGACCCACCACTTGATGCTGACCGGAAACGGCGTCAACTGCCGGACAGCCAGCGCAACCAGAAAGCCGCCCGCGACTCCAATCGCACCCCCCACCATGCACTGGGCAAGTGCTTCGATCAGGAACTGCCGGAGAATGTCGCCCCGCCGAGCCCCGACGGCCCGGCGGATGCCAATCTCTTTCGTGCGCTCAGTGACCGACACCAGCATGATGTTCATGATGACGATGCCGCCCACAATCGAGGCGATGGAAGAGATCATGATGAACACCATGAAGAACGCAGAACTGATGCTCGACCAAAGCGACAGAAAGGTGTCTGAAGTCGCCACGTAAAAACTGTCCGGGCTGTCGTAACCGACGTGCCGCCGGCTTCGAAGCACGAGGCGCACTTGATCGATGGCCAACTCCAGGCGGGTGCTGTCGGGCGCCTTCACCTGAATCGTCACCGAGCGCCGCGGCCCGAAGATCTTGAAGAACGAGCCGATCGGAATAAGGACAAAGTTGTCCTGGCTCTGCCCAAGCACCGTCCCCGACCGTTCGGCGACGCCAATGACGCGATAGTCTTCGTTGGCAATGCGAACTGTCTTGCCGATGGAGCCCCCGTACGGGAAGAGCCGTTCAGCCACCTCGCTGCCCAACACGCAGACTGCCGCCCCGGAACGTTCGTCGAAGGAAGAAACATAGCGGCCTTCTTCGACCACGGCGGTGCCAATATCGGCCATGTTGGCGGTGACACCTCGAATGCTGACGTCTTCGCCGACTTCGTTCCCGGCCTTCACGGTGGTTGTCGTAGTCGCATCGGCGCCAACTTCCAGGCAATCCCTGCAGGCCTCCCGCACGGCAGCCACGTCGCTCATTTCCAGCGGCTTGTTCCGCTGCGCGCGAATGAACTCTTGAAAATCGGTAACCGCCAAGGGAGTTCGGGAAACCCGGAACACATTGGTCCCCAGATTGGCGACTTTCTCTTCCACATAGACATTGGCGCCTTGCACAATGGTCATCACCAGAATCAGAGTCATCACCCCGATGATCAAGCCGAGCAGCGTCAGGAAAGAACGCAGCTTGTGCGCACGAATGGAACCGATGGGAATGTGGATCGCTTCGCCAATGTTCACAGAACTCTCAAACCCACCTCTCGGGTCTCCCAAGCGCCACGGCGCCTAAGGAAATCGACGGCACACGCGCAACAGCGGCCGCTACATCGTAGCCGAAGAGCTGGCGCACGGCGAGCAACCTTTGTGTTCCATCCTCCCGTGTCTGTGCGGCCAACGGTCATGACTTAGCGGCAGTGTCTGAGAGGGTGTTTAAAAATCCGATGATAGAT
>VFZK01000344.1 GCA_016871215.1 Acidimicrobiia bacterium
CGATAGCAATAATACCCAAAAGTCAAGACAACTAACGCTCTATACATGACTACCAAAGCAGTGCCTGAAACCCTCCTTCTGCTTGAAAATCCAATCACTTTACTTCAAACTCAACGAGGAAGATCCGTCAGGAGAAGCAGGCCCTTCTGCAACAGCTCCTGCTGGTGCTGTTCCAGCCGTTCAATCAGGACGGTGTGGTCGTGGAAGTCGCCGAGTATGTCTTGCAGCGCCCGGCAGAGCTCGGTCGGCGGTTCTCCGGAAGTGGCGGGCTGCAGAGGCTTCAGGATTTCCAGGGCGTAGCGGAGCTTCTTGGTGCGGATGCGCAATTCGTGCAGCGCCCGGTCGTTCTCAAGCGCTTGCGGCGCGGGTTCAAACTCCAAAACGGGCTTGGCCTTGTCGAGCAGGAGTTGCGGCAGCTGCTGCCAGAAGAGATCGAACTCGGCCGCCTGGTGTTCGGCGAAAAAGCGGTGAGTCTTGCTGCGGGGTGGCGCAGCGCTCTCAGCCAGAGCTCGGAGGTCGTTTTCGAGCTCCTTCAGATCGATTTTAGCGAACTGCCGAAGCATGCGCCGTTTCAGGCGGGCCTGTTCTCTTTCGAAAAGTGCCAACAAATGCTCGCCAGAGGCATGAACTACCAAGCCGCCTAACCACTGGCTGCGCCGCAGGAGCTCGATGTTCACATCCATTTCTCGGGGGAGGCCGAGAACGCGCGTGGTTTTACGGGTCTTGCGAGCCAGCTTCTTGAAGTTTCCCGGCGCGTAAAATCGCTGAAACAGCCGGAGCGTTTGGCGCAAGCGGCGGGTCGCGACCCGCATGTCGTGAAGCGACTCGATGTTGCCAGACTTCGCGCCCTCGAGATGGGCAAAGATCGCGTCTGTGAAATGCAGGGCCATCTCCGCGGCGAATTCGCGAATTCGCTGTTCGCGAAGCGCCGGCCTGGAGGGCTTAGGTTTGCTCAGCATCGTTTTTGCCTGCCGCTCCCTAACCCCTAATTTGTGAAGCATTGAATCCCAGTGGCAGCGCGGGCTCCCTCTGTTCAACTCGGGCCGCTGAGATCAAGGCTGGGGTCGACTCTTCGCCGCGGAATTAGGCGGACGGCAACTTGGCCGCTGCAACTGATGACTCTGAAGCAACGGCAGGCTGCGGCGCAAGATGCTTCACGAGGTTCGTGACAGGCGGAGCGCTCGCGAGCGACTGCGATGACTCGGCCAAGTCATTCTCCGGGCGGCGCCGGGCATCGTGATGTTGCGACGTTGGCGGACGCGCTCACACAAAGGTCAAACCTGGTCCGGTGCTAGCCCGCGTCCTGGCCTGGGGACTTCTGGTTCAGAGCCCTCAGGGTGCGGATGGCTCCATCCAAGAAGTCGTCGATTCGCGTCAGGTCTTTCCTGCGCCGGAGCGCGGCCTTCAGTTTTGCCTTCTGGCTTTCGTTCTCGATTGCGGTCAGGGTAGCTCCAAGCTTGAGCCGTTTGATGACTTTCTTTTCCAGCTGGGGGATTGCGTCCTTCAGTTGTTGCAGTTCGCTGCGCAGTGTCTGCACGGCCTGCGCGTGCGATTCGGCCAGTACTGCCAGAATGCCGCTATAGCACTCTTTGAAAGTCTCGAGGGATTTCAAGATGTCGTCGCACTTCAGCTGCAAGGCTTCTCTTTTCGACGGCGTCTCTGGCGATGTGCCAGCATCCTCCCCCGCCATCGAGCCTGCCAGCTCGGTTATGTTGTCCCTCTGCGGTCTTGACTTCATAGCATCCTCCCTGTTCCCGATTCTTTTGGCGGAGACAAGTTGTGAAGCAATCCGGAAGTGCGAATGTCCTCGTGCATTGCAGGTCAGAAGCTTCGTCCCTTGGAACGAACTCCGAGGAAAAGGCCCAACTCCCGAAACCCCAAGAGCGCCAATGAACGAAGCCCCAGGATTCGTAAGGGCGAACTGATTTTCCTGGCTACTCAGTTCGACTTGCCGTTGTCAGCGTCCAGCACAGAGTCTTCGGCCTGCCCTCGCGAAAGCGCAGGGAGGGAATCCAGGCTTCCTGCCGGTGGCGGGTACTCGAGGAACAGTCCCAACCAGCCCCGGGCTCCCGCTTGCGCAGGAGCGACGGCTCTGCGGGCTGCAAGCCCGTGCCACGTGGCAGCGTTTGGTCACACAACAGACTTCCCACCGTCGTTCCCGCGAAAGCGGGAACCCAGGGCTCTTTTGAAGAAGCGGTGCAGCTGAAGCTAGCCGAGAATTCCGCTGGCCTCCCGCGCCGCGCTTTCGCTCGCTTTCGTTGAGGCAGGCTTTGGCGGAAATGACGTGCTCTTTCGGTCGCGTAACGGAGAGAGTCGCCTCGGCAGCAGGAGGTTTGTCGCTGGCGGTAGCTGATCGCTGATGATCTGGAGAAGCGTCCCCTGTTCACAGCTAGATTCGCTGGTAGATCTGGCTGCCCGCCTCCCTGAACTCCTCAGATTTGCTTTCCATACCCTCTTCCAATGCCTCTTCCGGAGTAAGGCCCATTTCCTTCGCGTACTCCCGCACGTCTTCGGTGATCTTCATTGAACAGAAGTGTGGCCCACACATCGAGCAGAAGTGCGCCACCTTGGCCGCTTCTGCCGGAAGCGTGGCGTCGTGAAAAGCCCGGGCGCGTTCGGGGTCGAGTCCCAGATTGAACTGGTCTTCCCACCGGAACTCGAAACGCGCCATCGACAGGGCATTGTCGCGAGCTTGGGCGCCCGGATGTCCTTTGGCCAGATCGGCGGCATGGGCAGCGATCTTGTAAGCGATGACTCCTTCTTTGACATCTTCCCGGTTGGGCAAACCGAGATGCTCTTTGGGCGTCACGTAACAGAGCATGGCCGTGCCGTACCAGCCAATCATGGCGGCCCCGACGGCGCTGGTGATGTGGTCATAGCCCGGAGCGATATCCGTGGTGAGAGGGCCCAAGGTGTAAAAGGGGGCTTCGCCGCAGGTTTCCAGCTGCTTCGTCATGTTGACCTGAATGAGGTGCATCGGAATGTGCCCCGGTCCTTCGATCATGGTCTGTACGTCATGTTTCCACGCGATCCGCGTCAGCTCTCCCAGCGTTTCGAGTTCTGCGAACTGCGCTTCATCATTGGCGTCGGCAATCGACCCGGGCCGCAGCCCGTCGCCCAGACTGAACGTGACGTCGTAGGCCTTCATGATCTCGCAGATCTCCTCGAAGTGGCTGTAGAGGAAGTTTTCCGCATGATGGGCCAGGCACCATTTGGCCAGGATCGAGCCGCCGCGCGAGACGATGCCCGTCAGCCGCTTGGCGGTGAGGGGCACATAGCGCAAGCGTACACCGGCGTGAATCGTGAAGTAGTCCACGCCCTGTTCGGCCTGTTCGATCAGCGTGTCGCGGAAAATCTCCCAGGTCAGATCCTCGGCCTTGCCATTCACCTTTTCCAGAGCCTGGTAAATCGGCACGGTCCCGATCGGTACGGGGCTGTTCCGCAAGATCCATTCTCGTGTCTCATGAATGTTGCGGCCTGTCGATAGATCCATCACTGTATCGGCGCCCCAACGGGTCGCCCACACCATCTTCTCGACCTCTTCTTCAATGGTGGACGTGACCGCCGAGTTTCCGATGTTCGCGTTGATTTTCACCAGGAAATTTCGGCCAATGATCATCGGCTCTAGTTCGGGGTGGTTGACGTTGGCCGTAATGACTGCCCGCCCTCGCGCGACTTCATCGCGCACGAACTCCGGCGTTATCGCCTTGGGGATATTGGCTCCCCATGAGTTGCCGGGATGTTGAGCGCTGAAAGCCGCCTCCAGACGCTGGTTCTCACGGATGGCGATGAACTCCATTTCTGGCGTGATGATGCCCTGGCGTGCATAATGCAGCTGGGTTACATTCCCACCCGGCTTGGCACGCAGTGGCTTGCGCAAGTGCGCGAAGCGCAGCGAATCGAGCTGCGGGTCAGCCAGCCTTAACCGGCCGTAGTGTGAAGAAATGCCGGGAAGCTCTTCTGTGTCGCCGCGTGCGTCAATCCAGGGGCGTCGAAGCGGCGCGATGCCGGTTCGAACGTCAATGTGAACAGTTGGGTCCGTGTATGGCCCGCTGGTGTCATAGACAGTGACGGGCGGATTGTCGACTGGGCGGTTGCCGGCTGGTCCGTGTTGTTGCGTCGGAGTTTGTGCGATCTCGCGCATCGGAACCCGCAAATCGGGGTAGATGGCGCCTGGAAGATACACCTTTCGAGACGCCGGCAGCGGGCCGCAGGTAATCGCGCTCAGGCGCGCGTCATCCACTCGTGCTTGCTTCGTTTGCATGAAGTCCTCCAACAGCCAAGAGCCTTCGTCCAGACCGATCGGGCCACCTTCCGCAACTCGCTTCTGCCGGACTCTCGGCGGCATCGAGCTTAGGGCGACGGGGCGTGGTGGCTCGTCGAACCGACGGGCGGAATCAGGCGAGAAAATTGTCGCTAGAACGATGCCAGCCTCTCCTGCCTGTTAGCGATGATAACACAGTCGAATGATGATGCATTCCGCTGGCTTTGAAGACGGTGCACCTGGGGGTAGTGACGCTCTCGGTCGTGTTTTGCCTCGACCGGTCGTTCGAGATTCTCGCTATAATTCCCAGCTCCTGAGCAGGCCGGCTGTTACGAGGATGCCAAATGCCTAATGCCACAAATCCCGTCGTCCAAGCGTTGCGGAGTTTTCCACCCAACAGCGTCTATTTTCTTGCACCCAAACAGGAAGTGGTAACCGGGTTCCGCCAGCACGAAGAGCTGCGAGTCGAGTCCTATGCCTGGAACAAAGACTTTACCGTGCTCGAAGCCAATCTTCGGGCCGACGGCCTGAATGCGGTTTCGTTCTGGACGGACCAGGGCAAACTTGGCTGGAGTTGCGACTGCCATCGATGGACCCAGGAGTCGCACTGCGCCCATGTCATCGGAGCCCTTCTCACGACAATCAACTTGCTGGAACCACAGCTGTTCCAAAGGCGGCGCGAGGATTCGCGTTATGTGGCGGCGCTGAAACAGACCCTCGAAGAAACGGTGGCTCCGGTGACTGGCGACGTTTCCCGGCAGACGCCGCCAGCGCTTGAGCTTGGCCATCCGTCAGTTGTTGCAACCCGGAAGACGCCGCCTCCCGTGGTGCCGCAGGTCGCGAAGTCGCCGCTATCGGGCCAGTTTGTCATTGTGCTTCAGAACAGCGAAGGCGCCAGCACGATTCAAGTCCGGCGAGATGGCCGACTCGCCTTCTATGGCTACGGTCCGAATCTACCGAAGGAGCTGGCGCCGATCACTTACTGGTACACGCTTTCCAGTCCTGCTACCTGCGCTGCCTTCGTGAACTATCTGGAGCACCACGCTGCCAAGCACCCGGTCGTGGTGGTGACTCCGCGCGAGGGACAAGTCGAACTGCGGTGGGACCCCTCGCTCAGATGCCACAAGCAGACAGTGCTCAACCTCACCTCGACCGGCATCCAGGCGACCGCGGTCTGCTCGACCGAGAAGGGACCTCTGGGGCGATTCGAAGCTTTCGGCAACCTGGTAGTAGACCTCGAGGAGCGGCGGCTTGGACGGATCGAGGAGAGCCAGGGCTGGCTGGTCTACCAACAGCTCTATCGGATTCATGCCTACAACCACGACTTGGACGAAGGAGCCGACGGTGGCCCCCTCGGGGCTGGCTCCTTTCGGCTTCCGCTCGACGGATTTCGCTGCCTCGGCCTCGATCTTCAACGGGACGCCCAGCCCGGGGCAGCAGGATTCCCCTCTCTCCAGGTGAATGGAGAAGCGGCGGATGCTGAGCCAGGGCAGGCGCGGCCTCGCCTGACGATCGACACGCAGTCGTCCGAGAGCGGGAGGCCCGTTCTGCTTGCCGAGCTCGTGCTGGGCGATCACGACGGCATCCTCTCTAACCATGTCTTCGATTTCTTCATG
>VFZK01000345.1 GCA_016871215.1 Acidimicrobiia bacterium
GAAAGCAATCGCATCGAAAACAGGCGGCAGCGCCGCCGCGACTCCAGGCGTCGCCGCCGACAACCTCACTGATCTGCCTCAGCGGCTCAGCACCACACCGAGACGGTAGGCCCACCTGAACTGTTACGATTCGATTTAGGCCAGCGATCGTTGCCGGTCGCAGCTTCCAGGCGTTGCGACAACTGTGAGTTTTGCATCCCTGCGGGTTAGTCGGTATGATCCGCACCTCGTGCCTTGCCTCGGAGGAGAGCGAACATGTCATCAATACCAGGGTGGGAAGCTCGCGCCGTCGAACCCGTTCACACCAAGTATCGCAGGATTGTGACACGCATTCCCGTTCCAGAATCACTGCCGATTCTCGAGAAACTGAAACGGTTCGAACCGCAGACGATGGGTGGCCAGCCTCCCGTGGTTTGGGATCGGGCCGAAGGGGTTTGCGTGTTCGATCGGTGGGGCAATCAGTGGCTGGACTGGAGTTCCGGGGTCCTCATCACCAATGCGGGGCATGGCAGGCCAGAGATCGTGAATGCGATTGTTGGCCAGGCGCGGAAACCGCTGCTGACGACTTACTGCTTTCCCAACGAGATTCGAGCAGAGCTGGTCGAGAAGCTCGTCTCGATCAGTCCAGCACCTTTGCAAAAGGCCTTTCTACTGACGACGGGTTCGGAAACGATCGAGTGCGCGATCAAGTTGGCCCGAACGCATGGCATCCGAGAAGGTGGCCGCGCGAAGTCGGTAATCGTCTCGTTCGACCGGGGCTTTCACGGGCGCACGCTCGGTGCGCAGATGGCCGGCGGGATTCCGGCGTTGAAGGAGTGGATCGTGAACCTCGATCCAGGTATGGTGCAGGTACCGTATCCTGACGGTTTTCGCACTGAAGACGTGCGCTTCGAGGTCTTCGAACAACAGCTGGAAAAACTGGGCGTGGATCCTCGAAACGTCGCGGGCGTTCTGCTGGAGACTTATCAGGGTGGAGGATCGAGCTTTTGCCCTAAGCAGTACATCCAGCAACTCAGGAAATGGTGCGACATCCATCAGGCTCTGCTGATTTTCGATGAGGTGCAAGCCGGCTTTGGACGAACCGGCAAGCTCTTTGGCTTCGAACACTATGAAGTCGCTGCTGATCTGGCTTGTTTTGGCAAAGGGCTCAGCAGTTCGCTGCCGATCTCAGCGGTCCTCGGCCGCCAAGATGTGATGGACTTGTACCCTCCTGGGGCCATGACGAGCACGCACACGGGCAATCCCGTCTGTGCTGCTGCGGCACTGGCGAATCTTGAAATCATTCTTCGGGAAAATCTGGCGCAAAACGCTTTCAGGGTGGGTGGCGTGATGCACTGCAAGTTGGCGGGCCTTAAGAACCGTTTTCCGGAACGAATCGGAGCTCACCATGGGATGGGGTTGGTGGCGGGTTTGCAGATGGTGACACCAGGCGGGAAGGAACCGGACGGTCAACTTGCCAGCGCGATCGTTCGTGCGGCAGTCGAAAAGGGTCTGCTTATGTTTGCCCCGGTTGGGTTCGGTGGCGCCACGGTGAAGATCTGCCCGCCGCTCTGCATCGACGAGGAAGCCACTGCGGAGGCCGTCCAGGTGCTGGAGGAGTGCATCGCGGAGTGTGCATCGGTCTGACGTCGGGCCTCGATCGCCCTTCCGGTGCCGTGGCAACCCGCCAGGCCAGATGGGTCCGAGAAGGTGCAACGCGCTTCTCACCCGAAATCGGATCTTGGCAAACACTTCAGGTCACAAACCCTCAAACAGCGCGGGCTCTTGCGCGACGTGCCTCGATGGCTACTTGAACGTCACGATTCCGAATCGATCGGGATTGTGCGGATGGGCCTGCTTCAGTCCGGAGTGGCACCACATACTGAGTCGTCGACCGCCGGATGCTTCGGTGCCGTCCCACCGATTGATCTGCACCCGCCACGTTTCTCCACTGCGGGGTTTGGGCTGGTTCGAGAGCCGTCCGAAGTTCTTGAAAGGAACGGACACTTCTAACGTCCAGCCTGCGTCGCGGTCGTTTGGCTGGTTCAGAGTCCCACGCAGTGTTGTTTTTAGCTCGACCCCTTCGAGATCCAAACCCTTATCGTAGTCCTTGGGAAAGGGGTAGAGGTAGTCGAAGAGCACTCCCCGGGCGTTCATTTCCATGCCGATGTAGGAATCGCTGTCCTGGTCGGGTCTGATGAAGATCTCGACGCAATCGTCCTTGTAGGTAGGATCGTCCCGGTTCAGGTAGATCGCGGTGACGTCGCTGTCTTCGGCTTCGTAACCGACGTAGAGAGTGCTGGCGTCGCGCAGCATTCTCACGGTCGTTTTCTGCTTCTTGCCTGACTGATACTCCCAGGGGAACATTAGCGTGATCGGTGCGGTTTCCAACCAGGCTGGCTCCGAAAGCTTGCCGTCCACAACGATCTTCTCACCGGTCGATTTGACGACGTACTGCGGCAGCGGACCGAGATTCTTGAGTTCAGAGTACTTGTCCTCACCTGTGCCTGTGGCTGCGAAGATCAAGAGCGCCAATAGGGTGTTCTTTGACATGCACTTTCTCCATTTCACCGGCCGTGCCGTGCGGCCCGTCTGGCGATTCAGTCTGCCTTCTCAAAGATAAAAATGTGCTGCCACGGCAGAAAATCCAGTTTCTTGCGCAGGCGGAAGCCCATCGGTTCAATTTCCCCTAGGACTTGTGCGACCGTCATCTTGTGTTCGGGCTTGATAGGGACGGACGCGTCTTCCCCCCGATACTCGACGAGGACCATCACCCCAGCAGGCTTCAGGGCGGCGCGGATTCCTGTCACCATTTCTTCGGGTCGTTGGAATTCGTGATAAACGTCGACGAGGAGAGCCAGGTCAACGGTCGCGGGAGGCAATTTAGGGTCTACCGGCGTGCCCAAGACCAGTTCGATGTTCGTTAGCCCTTCCCGCTTCTGTCGTTCGTCAAGCAGCTCCAGCATCGGCTGCTGAATGTCGACGGCGAACACCTTTCCGCTGCTCGTGACGCGGCGGGCCAAACGCAAGGTGAAGTAGCCGTTACCAGCACCCACATCGGCGATCGTCATACCGCGCCGGATGTCTAACGCGTCGAGAACTTTTTCCGGTTGTTCGTATTTCTCGCGGTCTTCGCGCATCAGCCAATCTGCTCCGGCCGCGCCCATGACTTGGGCGACCTTGCGACCCTTGTACTCGGGCTGGCCCGCGAGAACCGAGGGACTCAGCAACTGAACGAGCCCCGGGGAGACTAGGTAGGTCGAGAGCAGCAGAGCCAGAGCGGATACGGCGCGGACAGGCGTGTTTCGGCGATGACGAGCCAGGGGATAGAAAGTCAACATGCTTACCTCGTTGAGATGCCAATATCCATATCCGCAAGGGGCGCTGGACGTGGCCGAATCAGTTCGTCCCTTGTTGCGGAGCTATTCTCGCTCGGCTGCGCCTTCAGGTTCGCTTCTTCACGGCTGCACAGGGCGCACTTTTAGGCTGGCGTTCGCTCAGATTCGCCAGCGTTTCCGTGTTCCATTCGCGTCCGAACCTCCAAGGCGGCACTAGAGCCACCCGTGGAGCGAACTCCAAGCTTCTGCCGTAAAGCGCGTCCGGTTGCCCGCGACAGCGGTCATTCCTCTGTTTGCTCGACATCGGCAAAAGAACGGCATGGCGAGAATACCAGAGTTCCTGCATGGCGGTGAACGGATTGCTTCGAGGTCTGCTCGATTCCCGAAGTGCTACTGCGGATGCGGCAAAGCAGGGCGAACAATGCGAATGAAGTGATCAGTGAATTGAGCGTGCGCTCCAGGCACGCTCGTCTTGGGCATGTGACAGGTGGTGCAGTCCTTTTGGGATCTGCGGCACGACTTAACGGTCGCTTCTTGCGAGGCCGTGACACCGGATGCGTGACAGGCCAGGCACTTGGCATCGTAGAAGGCCGGCTCTTGCGCCAGAGAATCGTGAGGGTCGTGGCAGCCGATGCAGGAGATGCGCCGGTCTTTGGGATCGCTGTAGTAACAGGAGCTCTTGGCAAGCCGATAGGGTTGAAAGCGAACATTTCCAATGCCGCCGCGATCTGGCATCGCCATGACTTCCTCGAAGCTTCGGTGGCAGCTCCCACAGAACTGCTGGGATAGCTGGTCTCCGGCGAGTCTTTTCAGTGAGGAGATGCCTCTTCTTGGTGCTTGCCCGGCTTTCGCGGCTTCGACGTGTTCGGCCGCGGGGCCGTGGCAGGCTTCACAGCCAACACCCGGTATGAGGCCGTCGAGGTTAAGTTTTCCCCCTTCTCCGACTGCATTCGTCGCATGACAGGAGAAACACTTTTGCGCGTCGTCCTGCGTCAGCTTCTGTCCGAGGGCCGACTCGAGCGATTCGGGTTCGTTTCTGGCCGTTCCTGGAGTCCAATCGAGTTTTTCCAGCGCCGGATAGAAGCTGAGCCGGCTCTCATAGAACGCTCCGCCATGATTGAACAGATAGGTTTGGGCTGTCCCACCGTGACCAATACAGTAGCTGATAGGCACCGACAGTGCGTCGTCGCGATACGTCACTTTGTAGAGGCTTCGCCCTTCTTGACGGACGATTTCATAGCTGTATTCGCCATCCCGCAACGTCAGCGAAGGGTGAGCGGCCAGAACCCGGCAGTTCTCCGCTGAGCGGGATGCGCTTGCCATGCCGGCAGCCCGATGCGTCGCTGCCAAACGTGCATGGCAGGGCGAGCACGCTGACGAGCCCACAAAGCCACCGGAGGCAGCTTCCCTCGGCTTCCAGCTACCCAGGGCTAGGGACGTTTCTTCAGCCTTCGGGTTGAGCAACAGAGGGCAGAGCAAAAGCGCTGTCGCCAAGCCAGCGACTACGGGCAGGGGACTAATGATTGTATCCTCGGGGAGCACGGCTTTTTCGTAGCGAACAATTCAAACAACGAATCCTGAGGACGAGGTCTGTATCGATGCCGGAGTTTCAGGCGTCGGAGTTCAGACACCGACCAGCGGTGCCCTGGCTTTTCGTCGCAGAAGCGTTTTCCGGTGGCAGCCTTCCACGTTCACTTCAGCTCGATGCGAATCGCGTGCGAGTTCGCTTTTCCAATGTTCTTAACTTCGTGCACTACCGCATCGCTCCAGCTTACCGTACCGAATGTCCGCAGTGACCTCGTCACTTTGTTATCGGGAAACGTTGTGGCTTCCACTGCATAGTCCGCCAGGTAGACGGTAATGCCGTGAGGATGCCGATGCCTGGGCTCAGTGGTGCCCGCCGGCACCTTCGATTCTATGACCCTCACCAGCCGGTTTTCGAACAACAACTTGTGCGTATCAGGGCAAACCTTCAATGGATCGAGCGAGTTAGCAGGCTGAGGTCCAGCAGCGACGCCGACGGCGCCGAGAATTCCGGCAAGCAGTACAACCAAAGTGCCTTTTTGCATCGTATCTCCTTTGACATGGTTCTGACTCTGGCTCGAAGAATATTTTCTCCGTCGATTGGACAACGAAAGGACATTACCCTGCAACAAATTCCAAGCAAGGTTGTCGGCAGGAATTTTTGCTGCTGGACCGGTGATTATGAAGTCGTGGCCAAGAGCGCTTCCTTGGCCTGATCTCTGGAGAGGCACCATGCGGAACCCAGACCAACCCGAGCAGCCAAGCCCACGTTTGGAAGGAGATCTCAGTTTCGCTTTGGCACAGGAGTCGCGCTGGCGCGTCTTCTGGGAAAACCTGAAGGGGTTTTTCGTCAAGGCGGTGGCCAGCAGTGTCTCTGCAACACCCGTTGAGACCGACTTGCTGCTAGTTAGTTTCTGTCGCGAAACTCGGAAGCCCTTGCTGGGACGGGTTCTTAGAGTTTTCTTGGCCTCTGAAATCAACGCCTTCTAACCGCGCTTTGCGAGGCGTTGGCCGCGGGGC
>VFZK01000346.1 GCA_016871215.1 Acidimicrobiia bacterium
CTCGTTGAGGTCACTGGGGTAGCTCTTGCGCTGCGTTTCAATCGGAGTCGACAGGGGAGACCTCGCTGTTGGTCTGGGTTCCCATGTTCTTTTAATGCATCGAATCTCACTTGTCCAGCGGATTTCCGATCTATCATCGGATTTTTAAACACCCTCTAAGGGGACTCACGACTTTGACGGGACATTGAATCGCTCCACTTCTGAACTTGACTCCAGGTTCCTGACGAAATAGTCTGCTTATCCGATTGCCGCCCAGCTCACTCCGAGGCGCTTTGTCCGGAGGTGAGTTCGATTGAACGCTGCACACCTCTGCGGCGGCCGGTTCAAGAAACACTGACCCATCTCACCCGAAAAGGCCGGAACACAATGAAGAGACGCAAATTTCTTGCGCAGTCTCTGATTGCGGCTACAGCTGCCGCCAGAACTCAGAATCGCGGCGTCCTGAAGGCCGCTCCTTCGAAAGAGAAACTCCGTGTTGCGATCATCGGCTGCGGTCGCATGGGGCAGTATTATGCCGAGGTCTATCGGGCTCTCCCCGATACGGAGATCGTCGCAATCGCCGAGTGGAATCCGGAACGCCGCAAGGTTGTGGGGGAACGCTTCGGCGTGAAGGCGCTATATCAGGATGCTCCCGCCCTGTTGAAAGAGGTCGTTCCCGACATTGCAGCGGTCATCACACCCACGAAGTTCATGAAGGAAGCGGTCATCGCCTGTGCCCAAGCCGGCGTGAAAGGCGTCTCCACCGACAAGCCCATAGCGGCCCGCCTTGCGGACGCTGACGCCATGGTGGAAGCGTGCGCCAAGAGAAACATCGTTTTCGCAGGTGGCAACCTGCAACGCGCCCGGCATGAAACTCAGGAGGCCGGCAAACGGTTGGTCGCCGGCCAGTACGGAAAGATCCGAGGAGCGTCAATACACGCTTTTGGAGGAGAGATTTCAGGAGGTGGATGCCAGCATTTGTCGGTACTGCGCCTGATGACGGGTGCGGAAGTCGAGGAGGTCATGGCTTGGGGCAGTCCTGCGGAGGCGCTGGCAAAGGAGTCGGACGAGGGACTGAGCGTCAATGGCTGCTTTCGGTTGAGCACGGGGGTGATGTGTTCGGTCTTTGGGACCAAGACTCCCTACGGTGGCGTCGATGTCTGGACCGACAACACTCTGGTGCGTTGGGACTGGGACGCTCCGCAGATCTATTCCGGCTTGGATGCCAAGGGCGCTCGCAAGCGGATCGAGCCCAACTATTCGCCATTTCCTTGGCGCCACGTCATTGCCCAGGCGGGCCTGAGGGCCGGCGACGACTACCTGGTCGCTTCTATCAAGTCCTTCATTGAGGCCGTGAAGACTGGAAGCAAGCTGGCGATCTCTGGTCATGACCTGCGTCAGGCTTTGGAGATCGCGATCGCAGCGAAACTGTCGGCACAACTGGGGAATCTCCCCGTGAAACTGCCGTTGAAAGACCGCTCGCTGACCCTCTACCCCAGCCGTTACCGATGGTTGGGAGGCGATCAAAGCAGTAACCCACAGTCTGCTGAGGATGCAAAGCGCTTGCAACCGTGAAGGGGTTTTGGAAGAGACCACGGAAGACCGGAGCTGCGAAGAGATGAAACACCGGTCACTTTCAAGACGAAGCGTGCGCTGCAGTGCAAGCTCCAGCCACAGCGCACCCTGGATGAACTGATGGATCGTCGATACTTCCTGGGATCTGCTACTGGTCTTACGGCCGCAGCCTTTGCCGGAACGGGCCAGGCGAGGCCAACGTCCGAGGCCGTTTCAGCTCCGGCTAAACAGAAAAAGAAGCGGCGCACGATGTATTTCAATGACGCGCGCCACTTCTATCTGTATGCCTTCGAGCCGCCCATGCCTCTTGAAGACGCGTGGCGGCCCGTGGACGAGCTGGTTGGCACGGCCGTAAACACGCTCATTTATGGAGTCGAAACCGCCGGCCTCTTCAGCGACACCAAGGTGGGGATCCGCGCGGGATCGGATCAGCGCCCGTTTACCAGCGCCCACGGCTGGCGCGCCTGGTACAACATGCAGAGTCTCATCGATCGCGGGCTCGATCCACTCCGGGTGCTGGTCGATCGCGCTCATAAGCGAGGTCTCGAGTTCATCACGAGCATGCGGATGGGGGGCGGTCCGCGCGATGAGCGCTACCGGATCGGGATCAAAGGAATCACGGCGGGCGGAGGCGGCGCGCTGGAAAACAACGCCAACTTCGCGCACCCCGAAGTGAGGGATCTGCGATTCTCCTGGCTGGAAGAACTGGCAGGCTATCCAGTCGAAGGCATCGAGCTGGACTTCGCTTTCACGCCGTTCTACTTCAAACCTCAGGAAGTCAAGGCGAACACACCGCTCATGACGGACTACGTGCGCCGAATTGCCAGGATGGTTCGGAGCAAGGGAGCCGGCCGCATCGTGGGTGCGAGAGTGTTCCCGACGGTTGCGATGAACCTCGCCTTGGGGCTGGACGTCAGCGCTTGGTTGTCCGAGCGGCTGGTCGACTATGTGGCGCCGCTCTACTATGGCTACTTTCTGCTCGATCCTGATTTGCCTTTCGATTCGCTGGCCACCGCCGCCCACGCCGTCGGCGCTGAAGTCTACCCGGTTCTTCAGCCCTATTTTCTCAAGCAGGACAGCCATGCCACGCCTGCGATGCTGCGGGCAGCCATCGCCAACTACTGGGCAAAAGGGGCAGACGGGCTCATTATTGCTCCCTGGTACCGCTGGCCTTTCAGAGAAGAAGAACGGTCAATCCTGACCGACATTGGCGAACCGGATGTGGTCGCCACTCGCGACAAGCACTACTTTCTGTCTCCCCGATTGCAGGACGCCGCGGCGCTGGGTTACCAGCATCCTCTACCGATGGCAATCGACAGGGCGGCAGCCGGCGTCGAGCAGCAGATTCCTTTCTACATTGCGGACGATCCGAACTCCGCGCGGGTGGCCCGCGTGCGGTTGTTGGTGAAAGTGCTGAACCTGGTGGCCGCAGACCGGCTCGTTTTCAAGCTGAACGGACAACCGCTGGCTGGAGAAACGCTGCACCGAACCAGTCACCGCTACGAATTCTATTGGTTTGAATTCACTCTGATCCGGAACAAGCCCTGGCTCGGCAGAAATATCTTGACCGTGGCTTTGGAGTCTAAGGCCGAAGGATTTGAAGGTCCTCTGACCCTAGACCAAGTCGAAGTGCTCGTCGAGTACAATAAGCCGCGCTCGTTCTATGACAGGCCGCCCATGTTGTAGGCCGTAGGCGTGCAGCAGCGTAGGGATGCTGAACCGCTTGGCGGTTGAGCAATGGCGTCTCGTTTTTCGCGCCAAAGCGGGAATCGAGTTTCCTTGCGGGGACAGGCGCGTGATGCGCATGCGCTTGTAGTGCCGCACGCCAGTGCGGCCATTTGAAGCAGTGGGCTGCTTCACTACAAACCGACACGGGTGTTGCCCTGGGCAAGTGCCCCAAGATCGTGGCGCACTAAGGTTCCCGAAGGGAACCAGCATGATTAGTTTTGGGTGGCACCCGATTTGGCGCCACCCGGCGATGGTAGGGCCTGAAGAAAGATCCGACCCCGAAGGGGTCGAACCTGACGTTCCCGGCAACCGAGTGTGCCGATGGTTCAACCCTTCCAGGGTTGACTGCAAGGGTCTGGCCTAGCGACCGTGAGCTTCGCTCCGCACGGTCCGCCCACGGCTATTCACGTTCGTCCCCTCTGAGGATGGCACTTGATAACGGGGAGTAGCAAGAGTCTCGGTCTCACCGGCCGCCTGTGCCCAGCCAAAAAGGGGTATGAGACAAGGTCAGCGCGGGGCGTGGGGAATCGAAGCCTTCATTTCTTCACATTCTCCTGGTCCAAGGGGGACGCAATCGCTGACGGTTTGCACGGGTGCTCAGAATCTGCTGACTTCGATCGAAAGGGCGAAACCATGAGCTACACGCGAAGGGCTTTCTTCAACACGGGAGCATTGGGGTTTGCTGCACTGGGTGGGGTTTGGCAAGCGCAGGCACAGAATAGGGGAACAGTGAAAAGCTCTGCTGAGAAACGATCTGCCAGCGGAGGCCCACCACCTTACAAGATCATCTACAACTGGGATGGCGCACCTCACGACTATTCGGAGTACCCGCAGACGATTGAGCAGTTTCTGCAGAAAGCTTACGCCCCGATGAAAGACACTCAGGTGGGTGCCCATTTCTGGTGTATCGGAGAACACGAAGCCAAGTGGCCATCCAAAAACCTCGAGCTCGTCGGGGATTCGGAAAACCGGCGCTACAGTTCGGTTCGCTCGATGCGCCACATTGAAGGGGTTCGAGCGATGTTCGAGCGCGGGGAAAATCCCTACCATGGCTTGGTGAAGCGCGGTCATGAGTTAGGAATGCACGTTTACGCGTCGGTCAGAATGAACGACAACCACTTCAATGGACTCCAGCCAGAAGAGATTCCCACGGCGGTTATGGAAGGTGTTACGAAACTCCGCCGGGAACATCCGGAGTGGTGCCTGGGACCCAAGCAGGCTCCGAAGTGGTTTGCCGCTTCGTGGAACTTCGCCATTCCTGAGGTTCGCGAGCATCGATTTCAGCACGTACGCGAAGTGTGCCGCCTCGCCGAGTGGAACGGAGTCGAGCTGGACTGGCAGCGGCACGCGTTCCATCTCCCTCTCGACGATGCCTACCGGCTGCGCTACACGCTCACTGATCTGCAACGTGCGATTCGGCAGATGACCAACCAGATCGGAAAGGAGCGTGGCCGGCCTTTCTACGTGGCTGTCCGCGTGGCCACCACGCTCGAATCGTGCCGCCGCATCGGTTACGACCTTGAAACCTGGGTCAAAGAAGGGCTCTGCGACATCATGACGGCGGGTGGAGGAGCTGGCACAGACTACGGCATCGAAGTCGAAAAGTTCGTGAGCCTTCTTAAGGGATCGGGCATCCAGTTCTATACCGGTTTTGACGGAGGGTTCTGGGGCGAGCACAAAGGCCTGCTTCCGGAAAAGCAGTGGAGTGAAGCGCTAGTGCGGGCATCGGCGAAAGGCTATTGGGAACGTGGCGCCGATGGGATGTATGTTTTCAACTGGCACGCGAACGAGCGAGCGCGCCGGCCGTTGCTGACCACGATCGGATCGACCCAGACTCTGAAGCGGACTAACAAAGTCTACATGTCCCTGCATCGCTACGTCGGTGGCTTCCCGTTTAGCGAACCGAAAGAAGGCCAGTGGGCCGGAGCCGACCTGCACGATCGGATCTATGGGGAAACGCCGGTCAAGCTCTACCGAACGCTGACGGGCGACGGCCCCAAATTTCATCTGTCTGTGCACGACGACACGCAACAGGAAGCCCGCGACGGCGCTCTGAAGGCGGCGGAACTCCACGTCGAGATCGAGCACCTCTCCCCCAGCGACGAAATCGAAGCCAAACTCGATGGAACGGTGCTGCCGAAGCCTGCGATCCGCAATGTGGCCGGAGAAAGTGGGGAGGACCCATCAGACGTAGAGGAAAACAGCTGGCTCGTCTGGTCTCTTAAGCCCGAGCAAGCATCACTCGGCTCTCATGAGGTCCAGGTGCGGCTGCTGAAACGCAATCCGCGGCTGCGTGTCGAGCTGGCGGTGCGCAGCGTGGAGGTACATTTGAGGTACACCTGAGGTTCGTCGTGAAATTCTCAGCCGGTGTGATTTACTCCGGCCCGGCGCGGAGGGGCCAAAGGCAGAGCAGTTTTGCGCAGATGGAATGAGAAGGCCAATCTGGCGGAGTACCGATAAGGTCTCCAAGCAAATTCACGGGCTCAGCGCCCAGAAAGAGGAGATTGGCCATGAGAGAGTATACGGGAAAGTTTGCGGGGATGACGATCGGATTGGATCTGGGAGACAAGTA
>VFZK01000347.1 GCA_016871215.1 Acidimicrobiia bacterium
AAGCTTACCGTCATGCGTCTACCCAAACCCGACCCGCAGCAACGGCGCATCCTCGCTGCGCTTCGGGTTCCTCTGCCGGTGAAATAGCTTGTAGTCAGGCGACTCCGTGCCTGCGATTGCGATGGAACCCTCGCCAATCCTGACATTGCCGGGAAAGTCGTCGCTCCAAGCTAAAGGAAGATCCGTTTGAAGGTTCTTCGGCAATGAGCTGAGTGCCCAACGCGTTGACTGAATTGCTGGCGCGTTTGGGCGGAATTAGGATATCGATCTTCATGTTCGTCACCTCCTCCACCAGTCGTTATCGGGGAGCTAAACGGAAAGTTGCGCGACGCTCGGAGAACTGCTCACAAGACATGCCGACAGTCACTGCAGGCTCGACACCTTCAGCCGGCGGGCAAGCGACGCGGCGCCAATTGAGTGCGGTTCAGAAATGTGCTATAAACCAAAAAGCTTTTAGCAGGGCAAACTCCATCAGCCATAGCGTAGACACGCCAGATGCGAGAACCGATCGGATCCAGCGTAGGCGAGAATCAGGTTCCTGATGCGGCGGTACCCGGGGTACTGGCCGAGCTGAGAGGATGGCTCAAAGACATCGTGCTGGCTGTTGTCATCGCTTTCCTGATGGTCGTTTTCTTGTACCAGCCAGTTAAGGTTGAAGGCACCAGCATGCAGCCCGAGTTGCTCGATCAGGAGCGGATTTTCGTCAACAAGTTCGTTTACCGCTTGGAGGAGATTCACCGCCGGGACATCGTGGTTTTCTGGTATCCGAAGGATCCCAGCAAGTCGTTCATCAAACGAGTGGTGGGTGTGCCGGGCGACCTGGTCTCGATTCGCGACGGCCAGGTCTATCTCAACGGCGAACGGGTCGAGGAGCGCTACGTGCCGCGAGGCTACCAGGACGCAGACTCTTATCCTCCTGTACGGGTTCGGGCCGGACACTACTATGTGTTGGGTGACCATCGGAATGCCAGCAACGACAGCCGCTCCTGGGGGTTGGTGCCGCGCAAGTATATTTATGGCAAAGCCGTGTTCCGATACTGGCCCGTCGAAAAGGCGGGGTTTTTGGACTAATTGGAGAAGGCCGCCCTGTTTGTCTCGGCGGGGCGCGCGGGCTGTGCTTTCGAGATGACGAGAAACCAATCGTACCTGCAGGTTCAACCCCTCGTTCGGAGAATCGATGGAAGCTTTGCTCGCCTTGGAAGACGGGCGCACCTTTAGAGGGAAATCGTTCGGCGCCGATGGAGAAGTCTCAGGCGAGATTGTTTTCAATACCTCTCTCACTGGTTACCAGGAGATCCTGACCGATCCGTCCTACGCGGGCCAAGTGGTCGTTCTCACCTATCCCCTGATCGGCAACTACGGTATCAATTCCCCGGATGCCGAATCGGCCCGCCCTTTTGCCGAGGGCCTCGTGGTGCGCGAAATGGCCGAGGTGCCCAGCAACTGGCGCGAAGAAGGCTCACTGCCTGCCTATTTGCGCCTGCACCATATCGTGGGTATTTCCGAGATCGACACGCGGGCACTGGTTCGGCACATTCGTACGCACGGCGCGATGCGGTGTACGATCTCGACACAAGATCTCGATCCGGCTTCGCTGGTACGCAAGACTCGGAGCCAGCCCGTCATGGCGGGCCAGGACCTCGTTCGAGAAGTCACTTGTCGTGAAGGATACGCTTGGCAGGATCCCTCGGTCGATCTTTTTCCAGCCAGGAGCGGCAAGCCAAAAAACGCCGCCAAGAGGGAGTCGCGCCCTCTCAAAGTGGTGGCCTTCGATTTTGGCATCAAGCACAACATTCTTCGGTTATTGGCCGACCACGGCTGTGATCTCACCGTTGTGCCGGCGACGACAGGATCCAACCAAATCCTCAGCCTGAACCCCGATGGGATTTTTCTCTCCAACGGTCCAGGGGACCCAGAGCCTGTCACCTACGCTATCCATACCGTTCGCCAGTTGCTCGGCAAAAAGCCAATCTTTGGCATCTGCCTAGGCCATCAGATCCTTGGCTTGGCATTAGGCGGCCGAACCTACAAACTGAAATTCGGACACCGGGGCGGCAACCATCCGGTGCTGCGGCTGCCCACTGGACAAGTCGAAATCACCGCTCAGAATCACGGGTTCGCGGTGGATGTCGATTCTCTGCCACCTGAAGTCGAAGTCACCCACGTCAACCTCAACGACCAAACCCTGGAGGGATTCCGGCACAAGACGATTCCAGCCTTCTGCGTCCAGTACCACCCCGAATCCTCTCCGGGCCCGCACGACTCTCGCTACCTATTCGAAGAATTCAAATCCTCGATGCTACGGCACAGGGAAGGCAAGAGCGAAAGGCGAAAAGGTGAAGCCGGGTGAACGGGGGTGTTCGGATCGTCCTCTGTGCGAGCCGAAACCGGCAAGCCCTTCGATTGCTTACCCTCTCGATCGCGCGTTTCTCCAGGTTTCTCCTTTACGGTGCCGACCATGCCCAAAAGAACTGACATCAAAAAGATTCTGGTTATCGGATCGGGACCGATCGTCATAGGACAAGCGTGCGAGTTCGACTACTCGGGCACGCAAGCCTGCAAAGCCCTGCGCTCCGAGGGCTACAAGGTTGTGCTGGTGAATTCCAATCCAGCGACGATCATGACGGATCCTGAGTTAGCGGACCGAACCTACGTAGAGCCGCTCACCGTCGAGTATTTGGAGGCCATCATCAGCCATGAGCGGCCAGATGCGCTCCTTCCGACCGTGGGCGGCCAAACCGCGCTGAACCTTGCCGTGGCACTCTCCGAAAAGGGTGTGCTCGACGCATATGGTGTGGAACTCATCGGCGCCCAGATCAAAGCCATCAAGGTTGCCGAAGACCGCCTGCTGTTCAAGGAGGCGATGAAAGAGATCGGCCTGGAGACACCCAACAGCGGCGTAGCCTATAACTTTAACGAAGCCCTTGAGATCGTCGACAAAGTCGGTTACCCAGCCATCATTCGCCCTTCCTTCACACTGGGGGGCACGGGTGGAGGCATTGCATTCAACTCCGAAGAATTCGAAGAACTCGCACAGCGTGGGCTGGACCTGAGCCCGACGCATGAGATTCTGATCGAAGAGTCCGTGATCGGCTGGAAAGAATACGAACTCGAAGTGATGCGCGACCTTAAAGACAACGTCGTCATCATCTGCAGTATCGAAAACCTGGATCCCATGGGTGTCCACACCGGCGATTCTATTACGGTGGCTCCGATTCAGACGCTCACGGATAAGGAGTACCAGTCGATGCGCGACGCCGCCGTACGCATCATCCGCAAGGTTGGTGTGGAGACCGGCGGCTCGAACATTCAGTTCGCAGTCAATCCTGTCAACGGCCACATGGTAGTGATCGAAATGAATCCTCGGGTGTCCCGCAGCTCGGCGCTAGCCTCCAAAGCAACGGGGTTCCCTATCGCCAAGATTGCCGCGAAGCTGGCCGTGGGCTACAGCCTCAACGAGATTCCCAACGACATCACCCAGAAAACGCCAGCGAGTTTCGAGCCTACTATCGACTATGTCGTGACCAAGGTGCCGAAATGGGCATTCGAGAAATTTCCCGAGGCTGAACCTGTCCTGGGAACACAGATGAAGTCCGTGGGTGAAGTGATGGCCATTGGCCGCACGTTCAAGGAGTCATTTCTCAAAGCGTTGCGTTCCCTCGAAACCGGGAAGCGTCCCGGCGCGGAAAAGATCGACCCTGAGAGAATCCGCGAACGACTCATCACGCCGAACCCCGAGCGTCTGGCCTATTTGCGGGCAGCGTTTGAGAGCGGGCTTAGCATTGATGAAGTTTTTGAGTACACGAAAATCGACCGATGGTTTCTGCGGCAGCTCCGGGAACTGGCTGACATGGCGAGTGCTCTGCGGCAGGAGACGATCGAGACCCTTCGGCCGGAATTGCTCCGGGAGGCCAAGCGCATGGGACACTCCGACGCGCAACTTGGGTTTCTGCTCGGAACCACCGCCGAGGCAGTTCGGCAGAAGCGGAAGGTCGCGAACATCGTTCCTGTGTACAAACGTGTCGACACGTGTGCTGCCGAGTTCGAATCGTTCACGCCTTACCTCTACTCGACCTATGAAGAGGAGTGCGAGGCAGACCCGACGAGGCAGAAGAAGATCATGATTCTTGGGAGTGGCCCAAACCGCATCGGCCAGGGGATCGAATTCGACTACTGCTGCTGCCACGCTTCGTTTGCGCTGAAAGAAGATGGCATCGAAACGATCATGGTCAATTGCAACCCAGAGACGGTGTCGACGGATTACGACACCTCTGACCGGCTGTACTTCGAACCGTTGACGTTCGAGGATGTGATGCATATCGTCGAGCGAGAGAAGCCTGACGGCGTCATCGTTCAGTTTGGCGGCCAAACTCCGTTGAACTTGGCGCTGTCGCTGCAGGCTGCCGGGGTGCCCATCATCGGCACTTCCCCTGAATCGATCGATCTTGCCGAAGACCGCAAGCGATTCGGGAAGTTGCTCACCGACCTGCAAATTCCGCAACCGCCTTCCGGCACAGCCATCTCTTACAACGAAGCTGCGACGATCGCCCAGCGCATCGGCTTTCCGGTTCTGGTCCGCCCATCGTATGTTCTCGGCGGACGAGCCATGGTGATCTGTTACGACCTGAAGACGCTGGAAAGCTACATGGACGAAGCGGTCGATGTGTCGCAAGACCGGCCCATCCTCATCGACAAGTTCCTGGAAGACGCGTTCGAAGTCGATGTCGACACGTTAGCCGACGGCGACGACGTCGTGATCGGCGGCATCATGGAGCACATCGAAGAGGCAGGCATTCACTCGGGCGACAGCTCATGCGCCCTGCCGACCTATCTTGTCAAGACGGAGCATCTCGAGACCATGCGCCGTTACACGCGCGTGCTGGCGAGAGCGCTCAAGGTTGTGGGCCTGATGAATGTGCAATACGCAATCAAAGACGACGTGGTTTACGTTCTCGAAGTGAACCCGCGCGCTTCGCGCACGGTTCCGTTCGTCAGCAAGGCGACCGGTGTGCCGCTCGCCAAAATTGCTGCCCGTCTGATGGCAGGAAAGAAGCTTGCCGACTTCGGCCTTCCTGAGGAACTGCCTGTGAAGAACTTCTTCGTGAAGTCGCCTGTGTTCCCCTTCGCGAAGTTTCCTGGAGTAGATACGATTCTCGGTCCGGAAATGAAATCGACCGGGGAGGTCATGGGGGTTTCTGACAATTTCGGGCAGGCCTACGCCAAAGCGCAGATGAGCGCCAACCTGCGTTTGCCGCGCTCCGGCACGGCCTTCATCAGCGTTAACCAGCACGACAAGAAGAACGTCATTCGCATTGCCGACCGGCTCCACCAACTCGGCTTCAAACTGGTTGCCACGAGGGGAACAGCGGCCGCTTTGGCACAGAGCGGCATTCCGGTGGAGCCCGTCTACAAAGTCAACGAAGGCCGGCCCCACATTGTCGATATGATCAAGAGCGGGAAAGTCGACCTCATCCTGAACACGCCTCTCGGCAAGAGTTCCTTCTTCGATGAACGTGCCATTCGCCGCGCCGCCATGCAGCACGGCGTTCCCTGCATCACGACTCTCTCCGGCGGAGCCGCTGTTGCCAGTGGCATCGCTGCGCTGCAACAGAACAAAGTGGATGTGCTGGCGCTGCAGCAGTACCACGAGACGGTTAGAAATGCTCACGGCCCCGTCAAAGTCGGAGGCCGATGAGGCGCAAGACTTGGGGACCGAGGCGGGCGCAATGGCGGAGCGCAGGGGCGATGTAGCGGGCACCGGCCATACGGAGCAGCGAGATGGCCAAGTTGCGCAGAGAAGCCATGACCTGTGCGCCCATCCCTTTGCGGACTTGGGAGC
>VFZK01000348.1 GCA_016871215.1 Acidimicrobiia bacterium
GGTGCTGAGTGGCCGCTGCTTTGAAGCCAACCAGAATTATCTGCAGATGGCCATTCTGGCCTATAACTGCAACCGCTGGCTACAGCTGATGGCGCTGTTGCCCCAGCAGACCTACCAGCGTACCCAGCTGCACACCAATCGTCTGCGCCTGGTTTTCATTGCGGCCAAGCTGGTGCTGCATGCAGGGCAGCGCTGGATTCGCCTGAGTCAGACCTATGCGGAGAAGGAACTGTTCCATGGACTGATGGAGCGACTGCGGAGCATCCAGAAAATCCGGGGTTCTTACACCTCTAACCGTGCCGCCCCGCTCACCGCACGGGTCTTCAGCTGACCCGGCCCTGTTTTTGAATCCTTTGCTCTTTGAAGTGGACGCCGCCGCACGCACCGCCCTTTCAGTGGGACCGCGTAGAAGTGTGCGGACGCTCGCCCCGAATCTGTCTCTAAGTCTCCGAAAAGCTTCATCCAATGCCCGTTTTCACGACTCAGCGCCGACCAAAAGTATCTGCCCAGTCTTGGTGCATACAATTTTATGCACCAAGCACCAAACCAAAAGGCTGATTCGGTGCATAATTTGGGTTTTAGGTGAGCTTGGGCTCTTGGCCATCGAAACGGAGGACATAGTCTCCGAAATGAACGTAGAGCCTGCCGTCGTCAAAGACTTCCACAGCCTGGCGCTCGTTCTCGCGCCGGCTAATGGCGCTTCGCACGCGCGCGACTAGTTCGCGAATTCCGAACGGCTTGGTGATGTAGTCATCCGCTCCCAATTCCAGCCCCAGGACTTTGTCTGATTCGCTCACGCGCGCCGTAACCATAAGGATTGGGACGTCGCGCGTCGCGGCCTCGCGCCGCAAGGCCCGGCAGACTTCGTAGCCATTGAGACCCGGCAATCCGATGTCGAGAATGATGAGGCTGGGCTTGGTTTGAAGTGCCAAGTTCAAACCCTCGTCGCCGTTGCTGGCCGACGAGACCACGAAGCCCTTTTCCTTTTCGAGGTTGTACCGCAAGACTTCGACAATAATCTTTCTGGTCTTCAATGATGAGAATGCGCTTGTTCATTTTCGCAATCGTTTTCTCCCCAGGGATGGACTGAAGCCATCGAGGGGAGCTAGGAAGGACTGTAGAGGTGGCACGCTCATTCTGAGAACCGATGCTGCTTTCGGTGAAGAACTTAGGATGGGCCACTCTGCATTACAGCTTCAGGACCTGCGGCCTTCCAGATTCAGCCTCACCTTATGCCGAGACTGTGGCAAGAACGTTACGCTTGTGTGACGTCTGCGTTAAATCCCGGCGGACGTTTCTGCAGACCCAACCTAGGTCTGAGATGCCTCTCCTGAGCGATCGAAAATCACGGGACTAATCGAATCTTTTCTGGAGTTCTCTCTGCAAATCCAGCGTTCGATTGTCACCCAGTTCCGGGTCCATCGACTCCTCGACTCCCCTGTTTTGTGTTGACTTTCTCAAAGCCCAGTTCCTATGATGCCCACTTCAAGACCAAGCGTGCGGTAGACGCGCCGGCCGCTACCATCTGACGTCCAACTGAGTCGATTCCAAGTTCGCATTGCTCATTTTCGCTCAATGAGACCCTGAGTTTCCTACAGTTTCGCTCTGCCAAGTCTACAGCTCATCGAGAGCGACTTGTCCTGGAGGGTCTATTCTGACTGGAGGGCAACATGCCAAAACGTGATCACGCTGGACCGCCATCCGAGCTAGATGTGTCTCGCCGTGGATTCCTGAAGGGAGCGGGCGCTGCTCTCTCTTCTGGGATCGTCGCCGGCGCCGAGGCTTTGGAGGCCGCCAACAGGGCCGCCGCGAAGATCATTGGGCCGGGCAAGACCCCGGTCACCCTGAAGATCAACGGAGTCAACAAAGCCCTAAACATCGAGCCGCGCGTCACCCTCTTGGACGCGTTGCGCGATGAGCTGGAGCTCACAGGCGCGAAGCGAGTGTGCGATCGCAGCAGCTGCGGCGCGTGTACCGTGATTGTCAGTGGCAAGTCCGTTTATGCCTGTTCGATGCTCGCCATCGAGGCACAAGGCAAGAATATCGAAACAGTCGAAGGCTTATCTGTAGCCGGCAAGTTGCATCCGCTGCAACAAGCTTTCGTCGACAATGATGCCCAACAATGCGGCTATTGCACGCCAGGCTTTGTCATGGCATGCAAGGCGTTCCTCGACAAGAACCCCAATCCAACCATCGAGCAAGTACGGAAGGGGCTAGGGGGCAACCTCTGCCGCTGCGGAACCTATGTGGGTGTTGCTGAGGCTGTGCTGCAAACCGCCGGGAAGAAAGGAGGTCGCGCCAATGCCTAAGTACGAGTGGCCCGAGAAATCGAAGCGTGCTGTCCTGGGCCGCCGCATCTCCAAATCGGATAGCCCGGACAAGGTGTCGGGTCGAGCGAAGTATGCGTCCGACGTGAAACGTCCTGGCCAGCTTTACGCCAAGTTTCTTCGCTGCCCACATGCGCACGCCAAAGTCGTGAGCATCGATGTGAGCGCCGCCGAGAGGATGCCTGGCGTGAAAGCCGTGAAGATCTGCGAAAAGAAAGGGCCAGGCAGCGAGATCCTTTGGGCTCTGGACGAAGTCGTCGGCGTTGTGGCCGTCGATGAACGCACAGCGGAAGATGCTCTGCAAAAAATCGTAGTCAAGTATGAAAAGCTGCCGCACCTGGTGAACGAGCAGGATCTGGCAGGCGCCGGTGACCGTGCGAAGCCTGCGGCTGAGCAGGTCACAGGCGATCCCGACAAGGCGTTTCAGGAAGCAGAGGTCGTGATCGAAGGAGACTACGGCATTCCCGTGATCACACACTGCTGCCTGGAATCACACGGGCAGGTCGTGGAATGGGAAGGCGACAATCTGACGGTGTATCCGTCAACGCAGAACGTCAGCGGATTGGTCGGCCAGTTTGCGCAGCCGCTGAAGATTCCGGCCAGCAATGTCAAAATTCGCATGGATCATGTGGGCGGCGGTTTCGGCAGCAAGTTCTCGCCGGATTCCTGGGGAGTCGAGAGCGCTCATCTTTCGAAGCAAGCGGGTGGGAAGCCAGTCAAGACTTTTCTGGAGCGGGACGCCGAGCTGTTTGTTGCAGGCGTGCGTCCTTCGCATTTCGCGCGGATCAAACTGGGCGCCAAGAAAGATGGAACGGTGACGGCGTGGGAGCATCACTCCTGGTCCACAGGCGGCCCGACCGGCGGCGGCATGGCTCCGCTTCCCTACGTTCTAAGTGTTCCCAACAGCCGCAAGAAACACACAGCCGTGGCGACCAATACCGGCCCGCAACGAGCTTGGCGCGCGCCGAATCATCCACAAGCGTGCTGGTTGACCTTTGCCGCTCTCGACGATATGGCGGCGAAGCTCAACATGGACTCGCTCGATTTCTATTTGAAGAACATCCAACTCGCTGGAGAACGAGCGGATCTGTATCGCCGTGAACTGCTGAAAGCTGCCGAGCTGATCGAGTGGAAGAAGAAGTGGCATCCGCGAGGAGATCCGGCGCCAGGCCACCTGAAGCGAGGCCTCGGGCTGGGCTTCCATACCTGGGGGGGGCGAGGGCACGCCAGCGAGGCACGGCTAACGATTAATCCCGACGGTTCCGTGTCGGTCGACATCGGGACGCAGGATTTGGGCGTGGGCACTCGAACAGTGATCGCGATGGTGGCAGCCGAAACGCTGGGACTTCCCGTGTCGGCCATCAAGGTCAACATCGGTCGAGCGCCCGACTATCCGGTCTCTGGAGGTTCCGGTGGAAGCACGACGGTTGGTGGCGTCAGCGCTGCTACGCGGCGAGCTGGACAAAACGCACTCGAAGAGCTGTTCGCTAAAGTGGCTCCAGCTTTGTCGGCGCAGCCCTCGGAGTTGGAGGCGGTCGGCGGGAAAGTTCAGATGCGGGACAATCCTGCTAAGAATCTTCCGTGGAGGCAGGCAACAGCCAGGCTGGGCGTGACCCCGTTGGTAGTTTCGGGCAAGAACGCCGCCGCTGCCTCTGCGGCTGACGGCAAGCTGACGGATCAAGGCGTCGGTGGTGTCCAGATGGCCGACGTGACCGTGGATATTGAGACGGGCATCGTCAAGATGAATAAGTTTGTGGCTGTGCAGGATTGCGGCTTGATCATCAACGAGAAGACTGCCGAGAGCCAAGTTCTCGGCTCCATGATCATGGGTGTTTGCTATTCCTTGTTTGAAGAGCGGGTGATGGACGAGGTGACGGGCAGGCCGCTCAACGCGAACATGGAGTTTTACAAACTGGCGGGCATCGGCGACATTGGCGATTTCGTGGTTCACATGTGGAAGGACGATCCTGAGCAGGATGCGCGCGGTGTCATCGGTCTTGGCGAACCGCCGGTCATCGCACCCGGAGCGGCCATTGGCAACGCCGTGGCCAACGCCATTGGAGTTCGAGTGCCTCAGGCGCCGTTTACGCCAGCCCGGGTTTTGGCAGCCTTGGAAAAGAAAGGAGGGCTCTCTTCATGAACGCTTTCGAGTACGCCGCCCCTACGACGAAAGAACAGGCAGTGGGCCTCCTGGCAGACCGTTGGGGCGATGCCGAAGTGCTCGCTGGGGGCACCGATCTGCTCAGCTTGATGAAGGACTACCTCCCGACTCCGAAGCGGGTCGTTAACATCAAGGACATCAAGGAACTTCAGGGAATCAAATACAGCTCTGCAACCGGGTTGCGGCTGGGCGCCCTGGCCACGATCGAGGAGCTACTCAGCAACGCCGCGGTCAAAAAAGAATATCCTGCCTTGGCGCAAGCCGCCGAAGGGGTTTCCAGTCCACAGATTCGCAACGCAGGGACTATTGGCGGCGACCTCTGCCAGCGGCCTCGTTGTTGGTATTTCCGCAGTGGACTCGGCTACTTTCCCAAGGATGATGGAGGCAAAGATCTGATACCCACCGGGCAGAACGAATACCATGCGATTCTGGGCAATTCCGGACCTGCCTACTTCGTGCATCCATCCAGCCTGGCTCCGGCTTTGATTGCCCTGGATGCCAAGGCCAGGATCTTTGGTTCCGCCGGCTGGAGAGAGGTTCGTGTTGAAGAGTTCTTCGTCACCCCGAACAATGACGGCGATCGTGAGACGGTGTTGAAGTCGAACGAGATTCTGGGCGAGATTATCCTGCCGCCCGCCAAAGGCATTCGAAGTGCCACCTATGAGGTTCGGCAGAAGGAAGCTTTAGATTGGCCGCTGGCAGCCGCGGCCGTTGCGCTCAAGATGTCCGGCAACACAGTGCAAAGCGCTCGCGTTGTTCTGGGACACGTGGCGCCGGTACCCTGGCGCTCTCAGGCCGCAGAACAAGCCCTGGGGGGCAAAGCGATCGATGAAAACACCGCCAGTGAGGCTGGCAGCGCAGCAGTCAACGGAGCCAGGCCTTTGAGCAAGAATGGTTACAAGGTTCAGCTAGCGCGCGTCGCCGCAAAGCGAGCGTTGCTACAAGCTGCCCAGGGAGGGGCCTAAGCTATGTACCACCGTCTCCAGAATCTGGGCCACGAAGTTTGCAACTGCGTCCGATGGAAAAGCCAGTTCTACCAATCCGAGCGCGACCCAACTGTTCCACCTTCCAATGACGACAACTATTGGTGTGCGCTGACGCAGCGGATCTTGGGGCCTGATGGCCAGTTGGTTGGACTCGACAGTTGCAAGCCAGACCGTACGTGCTTCAAAGAAGCTTTCTAACTAGTTTCTGTCGCGAAACGGTTGAAAGTGGCACTGGGAGGCTGGGGGGAGCCTCGGCAAGTTGCGATTATCAGGGTGGGAGTGTGGAAGAATCTAGAGCAAAGGGAAACCAGCAGGCAGACGGCGTTGCCCGCAGACACGTGGGCACAGTAGGGAGGAAGGAAGG
>VFZK01000349.1 GCA_016871215.1 Acidimicrobiia bacterium
TCGCTGGCCGTGGGCTTTCGGTTGCGAACTTCCCGCGACCACCCCCCACAACGCGGTGATCGTGGCTTCCCCTACCGGGATATCAAGGGCGAAGTCTTTGTCTAGCTAGTTAGTTTCTGTCGCGAAACGGTTGAAAGTGGCACTGGGAGGCTGGGGGGAGCCTCGGCAAGTTGCGATTATCACGGTGGGAGTGTGGAAGAATCTAGAGCAAAGCGAAACCAGCAGGCAGACGGCGTTGCCCGCAGACACGTCGGCACAGTAGGAAGGAACGAAGGTTTCAAGACGGGAGATTAGGCGGCGACAGGGTGTGGCGGTTTGTGTTTGGCGTGCAAGAGTTGGGCAATGCGGAGGAGGTTGTTGGCGAGCACCGCGGCGCTGATAGACAGGCAGCAGGACGACTGCCCCTTCACCAATTTCGTTGTAATCGAGATTTCCACCATAGGAACCGGAAGGGCCCGAGGTGGGAGCAAAATCGCCTGCAGGAGCCACTCCGACGCATCCCAGCATGGGTTTCGCGGGAAATTCCAGTTTCACAGCGCCGCTGACAGGCTCCCTGAGTCTCACCATCTGACGGGCGAGATCGATGTCCCACGGAACCAGGTTGGAACTCCCTGGACGGATCAGATTGTCCTTGTACCGGCTTGGATAGATGCCTTCAACGGATTCCGGGCTCAGAGAGAATAAACCCAGCCGATAGGTACTCCAGCCCCAATTGCGACTGATCCGGACCTTCAAGAAGTGAACCACCAGTGTATCGCCTGGCTCTGCTTCTTCCACGTAGAAAGCTCCGGTCAGTGGATTGCCATACTGCGACTTCCGCACGCCTGTCTCATCCATTCCAGACGCATCCAGGGTTTTGGTAACAACTGTGTCTCCAGAGCGTACGCGTTTCAGAACTGGATGCGCTCGAGAGAAAGTCCCGTAGTAAGCGCTTGCGGTCACCCGGTGAACTTCGGGCTTCACCGGCGTCTGCTGTCCAAAAGCTTCAGATGCCGGCAACGCAAACAGGCTCAGGGAAGCGATACAGGCAAGGGATAGGCATCCCACAACTCTCCTTCTCATGGTTTTCCTCCGTCAGAGATTCAAACACAAGCTTGCACTGGAAGGTTATCGAGTCAGGACCTTTTCGGCTCTTTGGCAGCTCTCGAGGTGAGGTCCGATTTTGACGATCATCGTCAAATTGGTTTGCGCCGGCTCCGTCTCGAACGTGCTCACTCCCAACGCGCTCGACCCGTGAGGTACCGCCTCTCGGCTCAAGCTGTTTTCGCGCTGGCCACATCGTTTTCGAGAGTTGGCTTGACTGTTTGGCGCTCTCTCCAGCTCTCGCAATCTGAAAGCCGAATCCTACCATTTCATGAGGATTGGTTTTCGAGAAACCTCCACTCGCAACTCGCGACCGTCGGCCAGGCAGGTTGAGTTCAACTACCACCGTTGGAGTCATGCCCTCCGTTGCTTCTTTGATTTCTTCCGAACAGGCGACTCGTTCAGACGCACAAAGGCACAGACACCAGGGTCCCGTCAAAGTCTCGTAAGTCGTTGAGTCGAGGTCGAGCCCTTGCTAACGCGCGGGCTACTGATTTGGCCCACGCGGTTGTTCAGTAGCCCGACAGTAAGGGAGGGCTCACGACTTTGACGGGACCCTGGCACAGACACGCAAAGGCATGCAAAGGCATTGCGAACCCATTCGCAACAAGGTAGCATTCCGGCCCTGTACTGCTTGCGGAAGCCGGCGGGCGGTTCTGGTTTGACCCCTCGGCAGTCCGCCCACAATGAATCCAGGCGCGGTGGAACACTCAACGAATATGGCAGACGGCGATTTTTCTCTCAAGGCGCAGGAAGCGAAAGCCAAGCTCGACGCGCACGTGCGCGAAGTCGTTCAGTGGCATTTCAGTCCGGAGACCGGCTGCCCGTTCTGGCTGGACTTTGCGTCCAAGCTGGGATGGGATCCGCGGCGCGAGATTCACAGCTTTGAAGACCTGAAGAAATTCCCGCCGTTCGAGGACGACTGGTTGCGCGGCGGGCCTCTGCGACGCTGGCTGCCCAAGGGGCTGGCGGGCAAGCCGATCTACGTCTTCGAGACCGGCGGCACAACAGGAGTTCCGAAGAGCCGGTTGGCCGTCGAAGATTTCCGCATCGATTACGAGATGTTCAGCGAGACGCTTCCGGACGCTTACTTTCCCAAGGGCGCGAATTGGCTGATGCTGGGCCCTTCGGGGCCGCGCCGCCTGCGTCTGGCGGTGGAGCACTTGTGCCAGCATCGCGGCGGAATCTGTTTTTGCGTCGATCTCGATCCGCGGTGGGTGATCAAACTCATCAAGCAAGGCAATATGGATGGGCTGGAGAAATACAAAGCACACGTCATCGAACAGGCGATCACCATATTAGGCGCCGGCCATGACATTCGCTGCATGTTCACCACGCCGAAACTGCTCGAAGCGCTGGCTGAAGAACTCGAGAAGCGCGGAACGAACGTCAAGGCCGCCGGCATCACGGGGATCTTCGCGGGCGGTACCGAGTTCACGCCCCAATATACGCGATTCGCCATTGAAGAGCTGTTGGGCGAATGCGTCTATTTGACGCCGACCTACGGAAACACGCTGATGGGCCTGGCCTGCTCCAAGCCGGTTTCAGCGGCAGACGGTTACAAGATCACCTACTTCGCGCCTCAGCCGCGCGCCGTTATTGAAGTGGTTTCTTTTGACGACGCCGACCAGTTGGTCGGCTACGGTGAGACGGGGCGGGTCCGGCTGACGACGCTGACCCGCGAAACCTTCATTCCCGGTTTTTTGGAGCGCGATGAAGGAGAGAGAGAGCCTCCTTACGAAAAATACCCCTGGGACGGGGTCAGTGGGGTGCGTCCGTTTCGGAAGATTGCAGCCCAAACGACCGTGGGCGTCTACTGAGGCACCATCTTGAGGACCCAATGGCGGTACTGAACATTCCCATTCTGCGCTGGGGCCAGCCTTATACCAGTCTTGAGACCGACGCCGTGAAGCACTTCCTCACGGGCGAGACGCTCGCAAAAGTCAGCCAGGCCAACACGGGGCTGCTGAGCCGCGATATGCGTCTGGCGCCTCGCGCACGACAAGCGCTCACCGCGATCCCGATCGCGGAGATCATCGGCCTCATGAAGAAAGCGGCGGACCTTTACTTCAGTGCCTCCTTGCCGCTGGGCGACGGCGAACAGTCGCCAGACGATTTCGCACGCCAGCAGTCGGCCAGCACGGGCCTGCCCGAGCATATGGCCAAAGCCAACATGAAGAAGAATCACTTCGTGTTGTCGAACATGGACAAAATCCTGGATGCGCTGACCCGGGGATTGCCGCTCGATATCCTGACCCGGGGTTATGGAGTGGAATCTCGCGGGGTTACGGTGAGCTACCAGGCGCAAGCGCCCGTCCTGGGGTTGGTGCTGCCGTCGAATTCGCCCGGAGTTCACACGCTTTGGCTGCCGGTGATTCCCATGCAGATTGGGCTGCTGCTCAAACCGGGTCCCCAGGAACCATGGACTCCCTACCGGATGGCTGCGGCATTTCTGCAGGCAGGCGTGCCCAAGGAAGCCATGGCCATCTACCCCGGCCTGGGCGATCTGGGAGCCGAAGTCGTTCGGCTGTCGAATCGAACCATGATTTTTGGCGGCACAGCCACAGTGGAGCGCTATCGAGGCGACCCGCGTGTCCAGGTGCACGGTCCGGGCTTCAGCAAGATCCTGCTCGGCGACGATGTCGTCGATGAATGGGAGAAATACGTCAATGTGATGGCCGACAGCGTGTTCCTCAACAGCGGGCGCGGTTGCATCAACTGTTCGGGCATCTGGGCCTCGCGGCACACACGAGAGATCGCACAGGCGCTGGCCGAACGGCTAGGCCCGGTCGAGCCAAAGCCACCGGAAGACCCAACGGCAAGCCTGGCGGCTTTCACCGTGCCCGGCGCTGCCAAAGCGATCTGGAGTAGCATCGAAGCGGGACTCAGCCAGGCGGGAGTCGAGCACATGACGGCCAAGTTCGGAGCGCGCCTGGTGGAGAAGGAGCACTGCGGCTATGTTCGTCCTGTCGTCATTCACTGCGATTCGCCCGAAGCCACGTTGGCCAACACCGAGTTCATGTTTCCTTTCGTGAGTGTGGTTCATTGTCCCCAAAACGAAATGTTGAAGCGCATCGGGCCGACGCTGGTTGGCAGCGGCATCACGAACGACCCGGTATTTCAGCGCCAGTTGATGGACGCCACTCACATCGACCGGCTCAATCTGGGCCCCGTGCCAACGATCCAGCTCGACTGGTTGCAGCCGCACGAAGGCAACATTGTGGAGTTTCTGTACCGGCCGCGGGCGTTCCAGTCGAAGACCGAGAAGCTAGCCCTCTGAGCAGTCCCGCAGGTCTTGCCCTTCTCCGCCGATCCCCGGACGGCACGCTCCGACAGACGGGTTTGAATCCCAAAACGCCTTTCTGCCTGATGGCACCATCGCGCATGTCGATTGGCTTGTTGAAGCTGCTGCTCGCAGTCCTCATCGTCTTCGCGGTTTTTCTTCCCTGCTACTACGCCTTCGGCAATGTCTATCGCAGCAAACGGCCACTGCAAAGCACGCCGCAAGCGGATGGGCTGAAGTACGAGCCGCTCTCGGTGCGAACGACGGACGGCGAAACGATCCGAGGCTGGTTTCTGTACGGAACTCAGGGCAGTCCACTCATTGTGGTGTGCCACGGGGTTGGGACTAATCGAGAAGACCTGCGTGGCGTCAGCCGCTTCCTTTGCAACGCCGGTTTCAACGTGCTGGCGTTCGATTTCCGTGCGCATGGCGAGAGCACCGGCTCCAGAACAACCTTTGGTTTCCGAGAAGCTCTGGACGTCGAGGCGGTGGTCCAACACGCCGTTGGGCACTACTCGCAATATTTCGATCGCATTGGCGTCTATGCCATCTCGATGGGAAGCGCGGCAACGATTTTCGCCGCGCGGCATCTGCCAGCCGTGAGTGCCTTTGTGTTCGATTCGCCGTTTGCGGTGCTGACCGGTTTGGTCGACAGGCAGTTCGAGCATTGGCCGAGGCTGCCGGGTCGAGCGTTCGCAGCGCTGGCGCGGTTCTACGGTTCGCTTTTCATGGGCATTCGGCCAGCAGACATCGCTCCCAAGGACTACGCGCAGGCTCTGGGTTCCGGTTCCGTGCTGGTTTTCCACGGCGCCGCGGACAGCCTCATCCCCATCGAACAGGGCCGGCAACTGTTTGCGAAAATCCCTGGACCGAAGGAGTTCGTCGAAACCAAAGGTGCAGAGCACGTCCAGAGCTTCGCGGTCATGGGAAAGGCGTACGAAACAAAAGTAGTGACGTTCTTCCAAACCTGCCTGCGCAAGGCGCAGCCGATGTGATTGGTGAAAACGCGGGATCTGCGCTACGAAAAGTTCCCCGCAAGTTCCCGGTCTCTTAGCCAGGGCCGTAGCGCGGACCTGCGTTCTGTGCGGGTCTGCGGCTTGAAAGGAGACGTGCTGGCACAAGCTGGGTTCAAACGGCCGCGCTTGCGAGTGCCGTTAATCCGGTTTGGTCAAGCGAACGAGTGTGCGTCGAACCTCGAGCACTGCGACTCGCAAGCTCTACTGCCGCAGACCTGCAGAAAACGCGGGATCTGCGCTACGAGACGTTTCCCGCAAGTTCCCGGTCTCTTGGCCAGGGCCGTAGATGGAATGAGAAGGCCAATCTGGCGGAGTACCGATAAGGTCTCCAAGCAAATTCACGGGCTCAGCGCCCAGAAAGAGGAGATTGGCCATGAGAGAGTATACGGGAAAGTTTGCGGGGATGACGATCGGATTGGATCTGGGAGACAAGTA
>VFZK01000350.1 GCA_016871215.1 Acidimicrobiia bacterium
CCGGCCGCAAAGTAAACTCGAAACTGCCTATTACAAAGCTGATGCTTCCATCCGCAACATCATTGAACTTCTGGAGGCCGCCTGAACTTTGTTGAACTGTTTTTGTTGATGATTAAAGAGGTAAGAATCTAGGCTCATGAGGTGGCAGCGAAGTTCTTCGGTCAGGCCTCTTGCCGTCAGTCCCGCGAAAGCGCTTCGGCCCTGATTCTCCCATGCTTTCGCGGCGGCAGGCTTTGCGCGGGAATAACGCGTTTTTCGGTAACGCAGAGAGCCGCCTCGCCGGTGCGAGGTCTCTCGCTAGGAACTAGCTTCGAAGCGCGAACGCACCCCGCCGACACCAGCAGATTCCTCGGGCGTTGAGGTTACTTTATTGGCAGCAATTGCAAATCGATATGCGAAGGCCCTCGTGGACGTGAGTCTCAAGCTGGGCCATCAGGAGCAGGTCACCCAGGAGTTGCTTCGGTTCGAAGAGCTGATCAACAGCCAGAAAGACTTGGCGCTTTTTTATTCGAACCCCGCCATTGCTGTGGCAAAGAAGAAGGCTGCGACCCGGGAGATCTTGACGAAGCTGGCCTTCGGTCCTACGACCGCCAACTTTCTTTTGGTCTTGATCGACAACCACCGCGTGGGTGGCTTGCCTGAAATCCGGAAAGCGTTCCAGCAGGAGTTGAACCACCGCATGGGGGTAACGCAGGCGGAGGTCACCACCGCGGCGGACTTGGATGCCGAAACCCGCCAGAAACTGGAAGCCAGGCTTGGGGCGCTGACGGGCAAGAAAGTGGCGCTGAGGTTTGCCAGGAATCCCGGCCTGATTGGTGGCGTCGTGACACGTATCGGCGACACGATTTACGACGGTTCCATCCGCCAGCAGCTCAATTCGATCAAGTCCCGCCTGAGCTCGGATTAGGCGCTCCTCATTCCCGGAGAAGACTGAATGGACATCAGAGCAGAAGAGATTAGCAAGGTTATCCGCGCACAGATCGAGGACTACGACTCGAGTGTGGAAGTCAGCGAGGTAGGGACTGTCATTTCTGTCGGAGATGGCATCGCCCGCGTGCACGGTTTGGAAAAGGTCATGTCAGGCGAGTTGCTCGAGTTCCCGCATGGCATCGCCGGCATGGCATTGAACCTGGAAGAAGACCAAGTGGGATGCGTGCTGTTGGGTGAAGCTTCCGAGATCAAAGAAGGCGATTTGGTCAAGCGGACGAAAAAAATCATGGCGGTCCCAGTTGGCGAAGCCATGATCGGACGCGTAGTCGACGCGCTTGGCCAGCCGGTCGATGGGAAAGGTTCCATCGTCACGGATGCCTACAACCCCGTCGAACGAATCGCTCCAGGCATCGTCGACCGGGAGCCCGTGAAACAACCGTTGCAGACGGGTCTGAAAGCGATCGACTCGATGATTCCGATTGGCCGCGGGCAGCGCGAGCTGATCATTGGCGATCGCCAAACAGGGAAGACCGCCGTCGCCATTGACACGATCATCAACCAGAAGGGCGGCGACGTTATTTGCATTTATGTCGCCATCGGCCAGAAGCGCTCCACCATCGCCCAGGTCGTCAAGACGCTGGCAGACGCCGACGCGATGTCTTACACGATCGTCGTGTCCGCTTCAGCCTCCGATCCTGCGCCGCTTCAGTATCTGGCACCGTATTCCGGCTGTGCGATCGGTGAGTATTTCCGCGACCGGGGCAGGCACACGCTGTGCATTTATGATGATCTTTCCAAGCATGCGGCCGCCTACCGTGAGATTTCCCTGCTCCTGCGGCGCCCTCCCGGACGGGAGGCGTTTCCCGGAGATGTGTTCTTTCTGCATTCTCGTCTGTTGGAGAGGGCGGCCAAGCTGAATGACGCGCGCGGCGGGGGCTCCCTCACGGCCTTGCCCATCATCGAGACGCAAGCTGGCGACGTGTCCGCCTACATTCCGACCAACGTCATTTCGATCACCGACGGCCAGATTTATCTGGAATCTGACTTGTTCCATTCTGGCATTCGACCGGCCATCAACGTTGGCATTTCGGTTTCGCGCGTGGGCGGCAACGCACAGATCAGGGCCATGCGCCAGATTGCCGGTTCGCTGCGCCTCGACTTGGCCCAGTACCGCTCACTGGCCGCCTTTGCCCAGTTTGGCAGCGACCTCGACAAGGTCTCGCAAGCGCAGTTGTCGCGAGGCCAACGGCTGGTGGAGATCCTGAAACAAGGACAGTATGCACCACTGCCCGTGGAAAAGCAGGTCATCGTGATCTATGCTGCCACAAACGGTTACGTCGATTCCTTAGAAGTTGCCGATTGCCTGCCGTTCGAGCAAGGCTTGCTGCGCTTCATCGACAACAGCCACCCGTCGCTCGCCAAGAGAATCGCCGAAAAGAAACAGCTCGACGACGCTCTGAAGGCCGAGCTCAACAAGGTGTTGGACGAATTCAAAGAAAGGTTTGCTGCCGAGCGAAAAAGCAGGTAACGCCGGACCCCAGCGCAATAAAAGCGAGTCTGTCGTCCGAACCGGAGCCACCGTGCTGCTCCCCGCTGACTGATGCCTAACATCCTCGATATTCGGCGCCGTATCCGCTCGGTGAAAAACACGCAGCAGATCACCAAGGCCATGAAGATGGTCTCGGCGGCCAAGCTGCGCCGCGCCCAAGAACGGGTGATGAGTGCGCGCCCGTACGCGCAGAAAATTCTGGCTGTCTTGAATAGCCTGGTAACGCGCTCCGAGGGTCAGACTCATCCGTTGCTCGAGGATCGGGGGAACGAACGCATCCAGCTGGTCGTCATCACCGCCGACAAAGGCCTTTGCGGCGCGTTCAATTCGAATATCGTCAAGGCAGCCCTCAACTTCGTTGGCGAGAACCGAAACCGGCAGCTCACGCTCAACTGCGTGGGTCGCAAAGGCCGAGACCTCTTCCGCAGAGGTCCGTTGCCGATCGCGCATGAAGCCGTAAACATCTTCGCACGGCTGGACTATTCCCACGCCAGGCAAATCGCAGGCACCCTGATGGAGGAGTTTGCGAATAGGGAGATGGACGCCGTTTACCTGGTCTACAACGAGTTTAAGTCGGTCATTCAGCAGCGAATTGTAGTCGAGCAACTGCTGCCGATCCAAAAGTTGGCCAAGTCTGAGGAAGGCAGTCTGATCGACTACATCTATGAGCAGTCCCCCGGCGAGATCTTCGGCAGCCTCATCCCCAAGCATGTCGAAGTTCAGGTCTACAGGGCCCTGCTGGAGTCGGCCGCTGCGGAGCACGGAGCACGCATGACAGCGATGGACGCTGCTACGAACAACGCCATCGAACTCATCGATTCGTTGACCCTGACGATGAACCGTGCTCGCCAGGCTGGGATCACCAAAGAGATCATCGAAATTGTGAGTGGCGCTGCCGCTCTGGAGTAAGGCAGGTTTCGCCGGCGGCGTGGGGAAGCGCAAATGGTTTGAACGTGCATCCAGGCCAGGTCGTGTGCGGTTCGTCCAGGCATCCGCGTCACGGCTGGCAATGTGGGATAGCAGAGGAACAGACATGAATATTGGCAAAGTTGTTCAGATCATCGGGCCCGTCGTGGATGTGGCCTTCGACGAGAAGAATCTGCCTCCGATTTACACAGCCGTGCGGATTACCAGCGATGGATTCGACGTCCCAGCGCCGATTGACATCGTTACCGAGGTTCAACAGCATTTGGGCGAGGGGCGGGTGCGTGCCGTGGCGATGCAGCCAACCGACGGACTGGTGCGTGGTATGCAGGCTCTCGATACGGGAGCCCCTATTTCCATTCCGGTCGGCCGCGAGACGTTGGGCCGCATCATGAACGTCATCGGCCAGCCCGTCGATGAGCAAGGTCCCTTGAACTACTCCAAGACCTACCCGATTCATCGCCACGCGCCCACCTTCGAGCAACAGAACACGAGTCTGGAGATGTTCGAGACGGGCATCAAGGTCATCGATCTGCTGGAGCCCTATTTGCGCGGAGGCAAGATTGGCCTGTTCGGGGGTGCTGGCGTCGGCAAAACCGTGATCATCATGGAGCTGATCAACAACATCGCCACCAAGCACGGTGGGTTTTCCGTGTTTGCGGGGGTGGGCGAACGCACCCGTGAGGGCAACGACCTCTGGCTGGAAATGAAGGAATCGGGTGTCATCAACAAGACGGCACTCGTCTATGGCCAGATGACCGAGCCGCCAGGTGCGCGCCTCCGCGTAGGTTTGACGGGGTTGACGGTGGCTGAATTCTTCCGTGACGAAGAAGGCCAAGACGTGCTGCTGTTTATCGACAACATTTTTCGCTTTACGCAGGCGGGATCGGAGGTCTCGGCGCTTCTGGGTCGCATGCCTTCGGCGGTGGGGTATCAACCCAACCTCGCATCGGAAATGGGAGAGCTGCAAGAGCGCATCACTTCGACTAAGAAAGGCTCGATTACTTCAGTTCAGGCGATCTACGTTCCAGCGGACGACTATACCGACCCGGCGCCCGCGACGGCGTTCGCTCACCTCGATGCCACGACGAACCTCTCACGGCAGATATCGGAGATGGGCATTTATCCCGCCGTCGATCCGCTGGCTTCTACCTCACGCATCCTGGATGCGAGAATTATCGGCGACGAACACTACAACACCGCCCGCGCGGTGAAACAGATCCTGCAGAAATACAAAGACCTTCAGGACATTATCGCGATCCTGGGCATCGATGAGCTTTCCGAAGAAGACAAACTGGTGGTTGCCCGTGCCCGCAAGATCCAGCGGTTCCTATCGCAGCCGTTCTTTGTGGCGGCCCAATTTACCGGACGGGATGGCAAGTATGTCCCGCTGAGCGAAACTGTGCGCGGCTTCAGAGAAATCGTCGAAGGCAAGCACGACGATTTGCCTGAACAGGCTTTCTACATGGTGGGCAACATCGACGAAGTCATCGAGCAGGCAGAGAAAATGAAGAAGGCGTAGGTGTGATCTGACACAGCCAGCTTGCGCTCCAGCTGTTGACTGCGGACGGCCGGAGACCAATGAGACATGGATACACTTCAGCTCGAAATCGTCACTCCCGATCGTTTGCTCTTGAGAGAGTCTGTCGAAGAGGTTCAGGTCCCTGCGAAAGGCGGTTACTTGGGTGTTTTGCCGGGCCACGCCCCGCTGATCACCGAACTTCAGATCGGAGAGATCTCTTACCGGCAAGGGAAAGCAACCCGATTCCTGGCAGCAACCGGGGGTTATTGTGAGGTCTTGCCCGACCGGGTCATCATTCTTGCTGAAAAAGCCGAAAAGGCGGAAGAGATCGACACGACGCGCGCCCAATCGTCGAAGGACCGGGCCGAGAAGCGACTCGGAGAGCTGCAGAATCCAGATATCGACTTCAGCCGGGCTGCCGTCAGTTTGCAGCGTGCTATCGTGCGGATTCAAGTGAGCGGCAAACGCGGAAGCTAAGCGTGACCACTCTGTTTTTCTCCGAACCGTTCTTCCACCTTCTGCATGAGCAGAGCACGAGTAGCATCATCCGCTGGTCGATCCCTCCAAGCTCGACGCATATCCTCCCCCCAGAAGCAGGTGAGTGCTCCTGCTCTCATCGAGATCGCTTTCTGCAGGAACAACAATTCCCACTAAACCCAATCAAGTCAATGGACCCCGGAGAACTCGGCGTTCCAGCTGGCTAACCTCTTTGATGAATCAAATCGTTCCGTCTTGCTCGTTGAACTCCAAGCTGCCACTAACAGGGCCCCGTCAAAGTCTCGTAAGTCCTTGAGTCGAGGTCGAGCCCTTGCTAACGCGCGGGCTACTGATTTTGTCGATGCGGCTATTCAGTAAGCCCGACCGTCAGGGAAGGCTCACGACTTTG
>VFZK01000351.1 GCA_016871215.1 Acidimicrobiia bacterium
CACCGCCACCCGCGCCTTGAACTTCGGACTGTGTTGTCTTCTCGTCGTCGTCATCGACCTCTCCTTTGTCAACGACTCCGCCGAAATCTTAACCTATTGCGTGCTCTGAAATCCGGGGTCCATCATAATATTTTTGCCTCGGCCTTTTGAAGAGCAGCTGGTGCGTTCAACCTTGCACACTGGCCGACGGATGGTTTCGATTCTTATCAATCGTTCTGCTTATCTCATGAACAGTCGTGCTTGCGGCAGTTTAGCCTGTCAGTTTAGCCTTGAAAACGCCGGCACGTTAGCATAATAGCTATGGGCCATTTGATCGATTCTTCTGTCGGAGACATGGAATGAACTCCGCTTCGAACCTGGATTGGTCTCATCAGAGCTTGCGCCAAGAACATATCCAGATGGCTGCGGCCTTCAATAAGAGGGCCGTCGAGTTGGGTTATAGAGACTTGAGCGACTTTTTTTGGTACCACACCATCGACCTAGGCGATGGGCTCGTCACCCCAGGAACCTACGACTATCGGTTCAACCTCGAGCCGTTCCGCTTCCCGGAAAACATGGCGGGCATGCAGGTCCTCGATGTGGGATCGGGAACCGGCTTTTTTGCGTTCGAGTTCGAGAAGCGTGGGGCTGAGGTCACTTCAGTCGATCTTCCGTCGATGGCCAGCCTGGACCGCTTCCCAGGAGAGACTCTGGAACAGACGATTCGCAAAGTCGAAGGGATGATGCGCGAGCACTCCCTTCTGAGCACGGATCAGAAGAGACAGATCTTTGGCCGCGATGCTCTGCAGGAACTCTACCGAACGCATCTGGACGGTCCCTTCCAGTTCTGTCACTCCAGGTTGGGTTCGAAGGTAGTGCGGTGCTATTCGACCATCTATGAAGTGTCTCCCGAGAAGCTTGGCAAAGAGGATTTCGATCTGGTCTTCCTCGGCGATGTTCTGCTCCACACCATCAATCCGCTCCAAGCACTGGCCGCTGTGGCAGCGTTGTGTCGCGGCACGCTTATCGTATCTCAGGCCTTGCCCGAAACCACCGAAACCCGGCCAATCATGCTGTATGTCGGAGGCGAGGAGCCCGGGAAAGATGAGGTCACATGGTGGTGGCCCAATGTTCCGTGCTTCGAGCAGATACTTCGCAAGCTGGGCTTCCGAGAAGCAACCCTGGCCGGATATCACACGGGCCGAGTCCGGCCAGGTGGGGGAGCTTACAAGCGGGCTGTCATTCACGCGCGACGCTGATTTCGCTACAGCACATCTGCAAAGGATCGCTTCGTATAGCGGAAGAACAGCCCGCCCCCTAGGAACGCGCCAAACGCAAACAGATAGAGACCTAACAAGGCCTCCATCGAGGGGGTCTCAAAGCGCAGCAAACATTTGCGGTAGGCGATGACCACCGCAGCCAAAGGGTTTAGCTGCATCAGGAGGCGCAGGCCTTGCGGCAGCCGGTGCTCGTCGAAGAAGATGGGGGTCAACCAAAACCAAAACGTCAAGACGACGGTCAGCACCTGCGCCGTGTCTCGAAGAAACACCTGAACACTCGAGACAAACCAGCTTAGGCCCAACGCGAAAAGCGACAGCGCGAGGAGGTAGACCGGAACGAGCAACAGAAGCCAGCTCAGTTTTTGCAGATAGAGAATGGCAACGGCCAAGAAGATGCCAAGTCCGATGGCGTGATTGATCAAGTTGGCGATCAGGACCGACACCGGCAGGATCTCCGCAGGGAAGAGCGTCTTGGTAATCAGCGTGGAATTTTCGATCAGGACGGTGCTGGAACGACTGACCGTCTCCTGAAAGACCAGCCAGGGAAGAATGCCACAGAAGAGATGGATGGCGAAGCTCGTGGTCCCGCTCGATGCTCCCAGCGGTTGCCTTAGAACGACCGAGAAAACAAAGGTATAGCTCGCCAACAAAACCAGTGGATGAATGACGGACCAAAAGAAGCCCATCGCCGAACCAACGTAGCGGCTTCTCAGATCGCGCAACACCATGTTCTTGATCAGGCCTCGGTGGCGAATGAGCTTGCCGAAGAAATTGAAGGCGAGGCGAAAAAACACTAGGGGATCCATGGCTTCTCAAGCATGAACCATTTCGTGGCTGCCCAGCATAGCCGATTTCCACAGCCGACGTCCATGACGTGACGGGATCGCTCGTGCGACTGCACCGATCCTGGAGCCTACACCCGCAGAGCAGTGACTATCGCCGCCAGAGCAAGCCTGGACGCAGCGGCCGCCTCAAGCCGCCGAGGAAACGACTTCGTTGGCTGGCGGCACTCAACCGGCCCTCACTCTCTCTCAACAAACGAGAGAGGCAGTGGCTGCAATTTGAGCGAGGGTTTGAGGTTGGTTGGCGGCAAGTGACTCTGGACTCGACGAGAACTTCGACGCTGGCGTTTGACCCCACGCTTCGGCATGGCACCGATCGATGACAACCATCAGGAACCTTCCGGCTTCCACCCAGCGGGACGGGCTTACCGTTTTGTTGTCCTGTTCTTCGTGAGCCTGCTGACCTATGGCAGCTACTTCGCTTACGACAGCGTTGGTGCCATCCCCGACCAGCTCATGAAAGCCTGGCGGGTCGATCAGGCCGCCATCGGTGCGCTCTATTCGCTGTACAGCCTGGCGGCCATTCTCACACTTCTGTTCGGCGGAATGCTCATCGACCGGTTTGGAACCCGAAAGTCGAGCTTCGCCTTCTCTCTGCTGGTGACGTTCGGCGCCTGCATGGTGGCTTGGGCAAGAGACATTCGCATGGCTTACCTGGGCCGCCTGTTGTTCGGGGCGGGCTCCGAGTCGCTCATCACTGCGCAGAATGTGATGCTTGCCCGATGGTTCAGGGGCAAGGAACTCGCTCTGGCTTTTGGTGTCGCCCTGGCGATCAGCCGAATCGGCACGCTCTTCAGCTTCAACACCGAAGCACTTATTGCCACCCGCTACGGCGCCTCGGCGGCTCTATGGGCCGCCGCACTTTTCTGTGGGCTGAGCCTGCTGGCAAACGGGGTTTACATTGCGCTGGATCGCCGGGCGGAGCGAACGCTGAAGTTGGCGGACGGCAGCGCCAGTGACCGGATCGTTTTGGCCGACCTCCGTCGTTTTCCTGCGACCTACTGGTACATCACTTTTTTGTGCCTCGTTTTCTACTCGGCCATCTTCCCATTTACAGCGCTCTCCACCGATTTCTTTGCCGAGAAGTGGGGCCTTCCAAACACCACAGGCGAAGGTCTGGGATTCTTTCAAGCCGTGTTCTTTAATTTTCTGCACATGCTCTCGACTGCGCCGGGAACGTCATCGATCGTCATCTTTGCTTCGATGGTGTTTGCACCGTTCGCGGGAAATTTCGTGGATCGGGTGGGGAAGAGGACGACCTTGATGCTGCTGGGTGCCCTCTTGATGGTTCTGGCTTACCTGATCCTGGCGCTAACGGCCGTTCCGCCGGCAATTCCCATGATCATCTTGGGAGCTTCGTTCGTGATCGTGCCCGCAGCGCTCTGGCCCTCTGTGGCCTTGATCGTCGAGAAGAAACGAGTCGGCACTGCCTATGGATTGCTGACCATGATCCAGAACATTGGCCTCATGGTTTTCCCGTGGCTCAATGGCCGGCTGCGCGTGGCAACTCAAAACTACACAGCAAGCATGTGGATGTTTGTGACGCTTGGTGCGATGGGCGTCGGGATTGCGCTGGCACTGCGCCAGGCAGATCGCAGAGAAGGAGGCTTGCTGGAAGGCGTGAAGACATGACCCATCCAGCCTTCGGCGCCCAGAAGCAGTGACTTCTCGCCTCGCGGTTTCAGCAGAAGAAAGGAGAAACTGCTAATTTGGTGTGGGAACGGCTTGTGTTTCAATGGCCGCTCCAACCGGGATGAAATAATCTTCCCCTCAGCCTGAACGTCGTGCCCAGCATCGCAGAAGAGCGCCGCGTTGCTGTTTCGAGTCTTCTCGCCGAAGGCCCCCAGGGCGTCTCGCATCTCTCTGGCTGGTGTCTTGCTTGTCGGCTGCCTCGAATCCAACAGCGCGCAGCGCCTGGGCCATGTCGCTCGAATCATCAACCCGGCCGGCGCCGTGCCGACCCTCACCGATTGCAAGCCCCGTGTGAATTCACTACACTCGGCGATCAGTCGTCGCAATCGAGATGAGCCAATGCTGCGGGAATCGAACCGGCAGCCCCTTATTGCGGGGTGATAAGATGACCTGCGGCAACGGCAGACATGAACGCTTCCAGCTTGTGAAGGACTCCATGGCGAATCAGGCTAGGCTGGCGGCGGGAACGGCCGCAGTCGGCAGACGGAGCCCTGAACGTCACGACGATGAATAGCAGCCAAGGCATACTGCTTTCCACCGACCTCGGGTCTCCGATGTCCATCCCGTATTTCCTGTGGGACGAACCAATGACAACCGCCGAATTCAGGCGCCGCCTCCGAGCCGGATCGGTGGCCGAACAAACACGGCTGTTAGCGAAACTGCTGCGCCAGGCGCGCGACACCGATGTCTGGCAATTCACCACGCCGGCTGAGGTCAAGGAACGGTGGCCCGCCTTGGCGCCACTGCTAGGACGGCGGCGATCGTTCTGGGAATTCTTGCTGGATTGCTGGCAGAAGGAGGGAAGGTTCGGTGACCAGCCGGCTTAGCCCCCTGCAGGAAGACCTTCTGCGTTCCTTCTTTCGGCGTGAGGATCGCTTTTTCCTGAGCGGCGGCGCCGCGCTCGCCGGATTTCATTTGGCGCACCGGGAAACACACGACCTCGATCTGTTCACGCTGGACGACGCCCTGGACCGGGGCATGTCCGCACTGCGGGGCGCGGCGGGCGACCTGGGTGCCACAATCGAGGCGATTCAGACCGATCCGGACTTTCGGCGAGTCCTCGTGCGGCGGGGTGGCGAAGCCATCGTGGTGGATCTGGTGCGAGAGTATGTCGTGCAGGCCTCGGTGGAAAAGCCGGTCATGAGAGACATTCGCGTCGATCCGCCGGCTGAGATCATGGCCAACAAACTCTGCGCCCTGCTGTCACGCTCGGAGGTTCGAGATCTGGTCGATGTGCGTGCGCTGGAACAGGCCGGGTACTCGCTGGACGAAGCCCTTACGTTGGGCAAGAGAAAAGACCAGGGGCTGACGCCAGCGCAACTGGCCTGGGTACTCAGCCAAATCGAGATTGGCCCCGACCTGATTCCTCCGGGCAATGTTTCGGCGAAACAGTTGCGCGATTATTTGGCCGGCTTGATTCTCAGGCTGACCCAAAAGGCCTTTCCTTCGTCGGGATAAGGTTTCAAGGTTGGCAAGTCTGCACCTGGCAACCCAGGGCGGACGCGAAAGGCCAGGCCTGTCCCAGGCGGCCAACCCACGACTCGGTTTTGAGAGCCGAACATGGCTCCAAACGATCTGCGGTCTTGGGTATTCGGTCTTCGGCGCATATCTCACTACGGTTCTGCCGGAGAAACCAGGAGCTGCGCTTTGAGAAAGGCTGGCAAACTGCCCTCAGGCCTGAGGCAACGTGCGGGCCACAAGTATTGACATACCCGCAAACACACGAAACTGGCAAGCGAAGGGCAGTTCCTTCATCGAATTCTCTCCTTATTGCTCTGTCCCCAGAGCGAACGACTCGACCCTGCTACAAGGAAGCTTCCAGATCCTGCTTTGAATCTAGTGTATTGTCCAACAACTAACCGGGCAATAACAGGAAATTAGTTTATTGTCTGGGCATGCCGATGGTTTTGCCTCCACTGACGCTGAGTGCCACCGATCGAGGGGGAATCGAGCGCTGGTTGAAGGCCCACGGAACACCCCAACAGGTGGTA
>VFZK01000352.1 GCA_016871215.1 Acidimicrobiia bacterium
CAACAGTTTGGAGGGCGTCGAAGACCGCCTGGTTCAAGCGGTTCTTTACTTAGAAAACCATCGCCAACTCGTCGCTTCGATTACCGGCTTCGACTGGGTTGTTAATATCTCTTTGAGTGCAACTTAGTATCAATTCCAACCGGGAGTTAAAGCGTTTTAAGAATCACGCGAATCGACTGCCATTTCTTGCTTGTTCTGCAATGAACGGGCCCCGTGGCGCAGTGATTAATGTCATCGGCGCTCTAGCGGTCTGTCGGACTTTGGTGCGAGAGGTTGCCGGTGGAAGTTGCTGCCTCCGCCTTTCTGTTTTCTACACCAGGATCTCAGAGACGACGCGGGCAGGGAACTGGTCGGTGAGGCGTTCGTTCAAGCCGTGACGCTTGTAGACGAGGTCGCGATAATTCATTCCGAGCAGATGAAGCATGGTTGCGTGGAAATCGTGCACGCTGACCCGATTCTCGACCGCCTTGTGGCCAATATCGTCGGTCGCGCCATGCGCGATGCCTCCTCGGATGCCGCCTCCCGCCATCCACAGCGTGAAGCCGCTTGGACCGTGGTCTCTCCCAGCCGTTCCTGCGTCGTCCCGAACTTGTGACAACGGCATCCGGCCGAACTCACCACCCCAGATGACCGATGTGCTCTCCAACAAGCCACGCTGCTTCAAATCTTTCAACAGCGCCGCGGCTGGCTTGTCGGTTTTGCCGCAGCTATAGCGAAGGCTTTTTTCGAGATCCGAGTGTGCATCCCAGATTTGCCCCTCGATGTAGATCTGTACAAAGCGCACACCACGCTCGACCAGGCGCCGCGCCATCAGGCAGCGCTTGCCATAGGAAGCCGTGATGTCCTGATTGAGCCCATACATCTCTTTGGTTTGTTCGCTTTCCTGCGAGAGATCGAGGGCGTCTGTCGCGGTGAGCTGCATGCGTGCCGCCAGCTCGTAGCTGGCGATTCGTGCCTCCAGCTCAGGCTGGTGCGGGCGATTCGAATGATGTGCCTCGTCAAGGCGGCGCAACAATGCTCGCTGGGCTTCAACCAGCGGACTGGGCAGTTCCTCACGCCGTTTCAGATTCAACAAGGGAGACCCTTCGGATCGCAAACGAGTTCCCTGATAAACGGGCGGCAACCAGCCAGACTGCCAGTTTTGAATGCCGTTAATCGGAGTTCCTTTCGGATCGTCAAGAACCACGTAGGCCGGCAGGTTCTGGTTCTCACTTCCCAAACCGTAGGTGACCCAAGATCCGAGAGAAGGACGACCAGGCAACGTCCGTCCGCTGTGCATGAGGTAGAGCGAGGGCTCATGATTGAAATGCTCGCCATACATCGAGCGGACGACTGCGATGTCGTCAATGCACTGGGAAAGGTTTGGCAGCAGCTCAGACACCTCAATACCCGACTTCCCGTGTCGTGCAAATTTGAAGGGTGAAGGCAGAAGGCTTCCGACTTCGTTGGCAAATTCGATCTCGTTCACGATGTCGCGGGGAGCGGCAGCCCCGGCAAACTTGCTCAATGCCGGCTTGGGGTCGAACAAGTCAACCTGGCTGGGACCGCCATTCATGAAGAGATGAATCACTGACTTGGCTTTCGATTGGAAATGCGGTCGCTTGGGTTTGAGATCATACGATCCGTGGTTGGCTTCGAACTCTGCAGCCAGAGAAGCAGATCCGGAAAACAGATCTCCACCCAGCAGCCAGGCAAGAGCGGACCCATGCAGTCCATCGCCAAGCCGTGAAAAAAATTCCCTCCGCGACAGGGCCGGAAGCTTGCCACCGTTGTTCGCGCTTTTTCTTTTCATCATCGATAGGCTCGAATCCAGATTGACGCGTTCGTGCGAAGCACGCCAATGCTTCAAGAGGAGTTTCTACATTTCAATTCCCGTATGGGCAAGATGCGCATGCTGCGTGGAAGCCGTCGCTCCCGCGTAAGCGGGAGCCCATGAATGGTTGGGGCTATCCCCTGAGTGTTGGTACCCACAGAATGACTGGATTCCCACTTTCGCGAGAATGAGGATATCGTGCCCGCTGGCGTGCCACGAATCCACATAGGGACACGCGTTGCTTTCACCTCAATCGACATAGAGAAACTCTGCCGAGCTGAGCATGGCATGGCAAAAGTCAGCCAGCGCCCTCCATTGCGCCGTCGACCGGATGGGCGCTTCGTTTCTCTCTTTTTCCAGATGCGCTGCCCAGCGCTGTTCCAGTGTATCGATCTCGCTCACCGCCAGACCAAGCTCTTTCTCGGATGGAGGGCGAGACAGGGTTCTTAGATAGAGAGACTGGAGCAGCTTTTTCTTATCGTCGCCGAATTCATCAATCAATCGACCGGCGAAGTAGCGGGCGCGCTCTTGGATCCCGTCGCTATTCATCATTTGCAAAGCCTGGGTTGGGACGGTCGATTGCCGTCGCTCGATGCAATTGGGCGACATCGGTGGCAGGTCGAAGACCTCAAGAGCGGTCAAAGGCGTCCGGCGGCGTTGCAGCACGTAGATGCTGCGCCGCCAGCCTTCTTTGCTCGGCTTCGGGACTACTTCGCCATCGGGTCTGGCGTCAACTTCCTCAGGAGGGCCAAACTGCCTCGTATCCAGACTGCCCGTGACCTTGAGAATGGAGTCATACAGCACCTCGGCCTCCAGTCGTCGCATCGGCATGCGGGACAGCCGGAGGTTGTCCGGATCTGCTTCCTGAATCGCTTGATCGAAAAGGGAACTCTGGCGGTACGCGTTCGAAGTCATCAGAAGGCGATGCAGGTGCTTCACGCTCCAGCCCGCGCGAACGAACTCGGTCGCCAGCCAATCCAGCAGCTCAGGGTGTGTCGGGGCCACCCCGGTACGGCCAAAGTTCGCTGGACTTGCCACCAAGCCCCTGCCGAAATGATGCATCCAGATCCGATTCACGATGACGCGGGTTGTCAAAGGGTGGTTCGGTTGCACGAGCCACCGCGCCAGAGCCAGGCGGCGGCCACTGGATTCGCGGTTCGCTGCGGGCGGGACAATTGTGTAAGGAGTCAGTCCAGCCCGAATTACCGAGGGAACGCCCGGCTCGACAGACTCTCCCGGAGTCTGAGCATCTCCGCGACGCAGGAGATAGGTGGGGGAGGGCTCGCCTCCCATATCGAATAGCGCTCGAATCAAGGGCTTTGGCTTCAGCCGCTTTTTCTGCTCGTCTATCAGCTTCTGGCTCTTATCGAGCTCCGCTTTGAAAGCGGGGAATCGCCTCGCCAATTCCTCATTCGTGACCTTCAGCGTGTCCTGAAATTGCGCTGCCAGATAGTTCTGGAGTGAGTTGTGCCGATCCGCAGGAAGCGCGGCGATGCTTTTCAACTCTGCTCGCAGCGCCGCAGGCAGCGTGGCAAATCTTTCCTCCAGCGCTTTCTCTCGCAGGGGTCTGGCTGCCGCTTCCTGAGCTGCTTCCAGCCGTTTGACATCCGCTTCGATCGGGGAATTGAAGAGCGAGACTTCTTGACGCTCGCTTGCGAGGGCAACGTCGAGATGACGCGATGAAAACTTCAACTTGCTCGGATTATCTGCCGCCGGAATCAACCAGTCGTAAGGATCGTAGGCCGCCTGCAGAATGGCGGCCAGCCGGTAGTAGTCTCGCTGCGGAATTGGGTCGTATTTATGGTCATGGCAGCGCGCACATCCAAGCGTCAGACCCATGACAGCCGATCCGAGTATTTCGATTTCATCCGCAATCACATTCATCCGTTCCTGGATCGAGGAATTCGCTGGTGAGTAGGTTCCATCCGGCGCCATTCTCAAGAAACCCGTGGCTGCCAGTTGGTCGATCACGGCGGGAGAAGCGTCTTTCGAATGTCTGTAATCGACCAACTCATCTCCTGCGAGCTGTTCGGTGAGGAACCGATCGTAGGGTTTATCGGCGTTGAACGACCGGATGACGTAATCCCGATATCGCCAGGCATGAGGCCTGCGGTGGTCAGCATCGATAATGCCCTCAGAGTCGGAATAACCCGCAGCGTTGAGCCAGAACTGCCCCCATCGCTCGCCATACTGAGGCGATTGCAACAGGCGATCCACCAGCTGCTCATAAGCATCTGGCCGCTCGTCCCTCAAGAAGCTTTCCAGCTCGGCTGTCGTGGGAGGCAAGCCAATGAGGTCCAGATAAGCGCGGCGCAGCAGCGTGACGCGGTCAGTGGCGGGGGAAAAGCTCAGGCCTTTGGAGTTCAACTTCTGCAACAGGAAGGCATCGACCGGCGTATGCACCAGATTCGCTTGCCGTACTACCGGAACTGCGGGACGGCGAGGGGGCTGAATAGACCAGAATTTTTGCTCCTCGTCTCGGGTTCCCAGAGACGATTTAGCCTGCGCCGCTGGAGAGGCTGGCAGCGACTCAGGCGCGCCAGTTGCGATCCACTGCCGCAACAAATCCACCTGAGCTGAAGCGGGAGGACGCACGACGTAGTCGAACAACAATTTGGGCGGAGGCATCTCTCCGGCGACAATCCGCTTCATGAGCAGACTCTGCTCTGGCTTTCCCCGAACTAGAGCCGGACCAGAGCGGCCCCCCTTCAAGCGGCTGGCCTGAGTTCGGAGGTCGAGCCCCCCTTCCTGCCTGCGCTTTCCGTGACAGACAATGCAATGCATCTGAAAAACGGGAGCCACGTCGTTCTCGGTCACTCCAGAAATCACGGGCTCAGAATGGGATGCCTGGGCGCCGGCCTCCGTCGCTCTGCGATCAATCCACGACCTCAGGAGCGCGATTTCTGTGGCCGCCAGCTTCTCTCCTGCTGGTGGCATAGCGCCGGAAACGACCTTGGCCACCAATAAGCTCTTTTCTGAGGAGCCTGCGACAATCGCGCGGCCCGACGCGCCACCCGCAACGATCGACGCCACCGTCGCCAAACTGAGCTTGCCCTGCGGAGCGGCTCCACTATGGCAGGCCAGGCACTTGGCTCTGAGGATCGGCAGAATGTGTTTCTCGAAGCTTGCTGGCTCAGGCTCTTCCGCCAGTCGGAGAGCGGGGGACAGTCCTAGCCAAGCTACCGCAATCGCCAAGGCCAATCTGAATTGGGCACGAGACATAGAAATGGAGGGCTCTGAGGAAAGTGCATCCTTTTGAAGGCTAAAGGATAGCACCGCGTTGCTGTTTTCGCCAGTTGGTTTTGTCGGTTTGTCGGTTCTGTGCGAGTCTATTTGGTCCGTGGGTCAACGTCGGGCCTTGCTAACGTGAGGGTTACTGATTTGGCCCGTGTGGCTGTTCAGTAGCTCGACGAGAGCGCACAAGCGCACAGACGTGACGGGACGCTGCTGGCTTTGTCGCTTGGGAGGGCTAGCGTTCTGAGATCCTATGGGCTGAATTTGGCTGCCACTGACAGGACCATCACAGCCGCTGAGGGAATCTGCGCACCCGCTGACATCCTGCCGGGGTGCAGCACGCAAGCGCTAGAGACACTAGGAGTCCCTTAGAGGGTGTTTAGAAAGGCGTGGTTCAAGGAGTCAGTGGACTTGCCCCCAAAAGTGAGACAAACGGTTAAGATGCAGAATTCAGCGAATGGAGGAATGCATCATGAGTTTGTCTCGGAGGCAGTTTAGCAGAGAGTTCAAGCTGGCGGCGTTGCAGAGATTGGAGCGAGGATCGTTGGTTGGAGAGGTGGCGCGGGCATTTGAGATAAATCCGAATATGCTGGATCGCTGGCGGCAGGAGTTTCGGCAAGGTCCGGGGAACGCGTTTTCAGGGTCAGGTCAGCGGCGGTGGGAAGAAGGGCGTGTGGCTGAACTGGAGCGCAAGATCGGACAGCAGGCCCTGGAGATTGATTT
>VFZK01000353.1 GCA_016871215.1 Acidimicrobiia bacterium
GTCGTTTTGGCATCCGCGCATCATGCCAAGTTTTTTCTCAATTACAATCGGTTTCTCCCCCTGATCTGACGGCCCTTTCGGGGGTCTTGAGGGGGCACTTTGACCCACACGATTCCACGAAGAGCCTAAAAAAATAATTCCGCTCAGTCGATTCGCTGCATTGGACAAGGGAGACACGCGTCGATGGACAACGAAACACGCAACCTCGAGGATGTGAAGTTTCGCGAGCTCGTGCAGAAGCGCGTCACGGACCGCGTTTCGGCAGTCGGCAAAGATCTGATGGAGTTCCGCTCGAGCTTTCAGCACTCCGCACAGGGTCTGATCGACAGCGTCAGCCACATTCTGAATACGGTCGAGGAGGAGTTACTCCAGGATCTGCGCGAGGAACTGACCCATGTGGAGGCCGGCGTGCGCAGCCGCCTCGAGCCGGAGCTGCGGACTGAGATGGAATCTGTCATCCGCCAACAGGTCGAAAGCGAATTCGAGCAGCGGCTGCAGACAGCCAGAAATGGCGGTGTAGAAGCAGAACTCCAACAGGCGGGTGTGCGCCTCGGCCAGCTTGACGCAGCTCTGAAGGAGATCTCGCAGAAGGACAGCCAGGTCGAGATTCTGACCTGCTACCTGGACAAGGCGGACCAGTTTACCGCTCGTGCCGCTCTTTTCGTGGTGAAGGCGGGTAATTTGGTGGGCTGGCAAGCGCGCGGCTTTGAGGGCGATTTCAACAATACCTCGATCAAGAGTTTGGTATTCCCGACTGACCGAGATAACCTCCTCCGCCGCGTTGCCGATGCTCGCACGACCAGCAGCACTGGGACGGCCGGCAATCCCGCCGTCATGGAAGTCGTTTCACGCTTCGGCTCTCTGGCTCCCGATGCGGTGTGCGCCATCCCACTGGTGGTTCGGGATAAGACGGTTGCAGTGCTCTACGCCGACCCGGGCCTCGTTCCCGATGCGACCGTGGATGTCCATTCGCTGGAGATCGTGACGAATGTCGTGAGCCTCACGGTCGAGTTGAGCAGCGCCCGAGCCAGGCTCGGCATTAAACCGGCCGACGCTCCCTCGCGGGAAGCGACTCCACCTGCCGAGCCTGCTGCACCTCCCCCAGCCGCTGCGCCTGTGGCATCCGCGCCAGCCGTCGACGCTCCGCAGCGCGTTGTCGAGCCGCCTGTCCAGCAAGCCCCGGCGGTTGAGGCTGCTCCTGTTTCCGAACCTTTCCAGCCGGCGTCTTCCGCGCCGCCTGTGGCCACAGTAGAACCGGCGCCGCACTTTCCACCCCCAGCGACGAGCGCCTTGAGCGAAGCGGATCAGAAACTCCACAACGACGCGCGCAAATTCGCCAGGTTGCTGGTATCTGAGATCAAGCTTTACAACGAACAGAAAGTCCAGGTCGGACGACGCGACAAGAACCTTTACAACCTGCTCCGTGACGACATCGACAAAAGTCGTGAGATGCACGAGAAACGGGTCTCGCCCCAGATCGCCGGGCAGGTGGATTACTTCTATGATGAGTTGGTACGACTGCTGGCCGACAACCAGGTCAGCGCCCTGGGGCCCGAATGTCCCGGTCCCGTGCTATCGTCGCACTGAGGCAGCCACCACCCGTGCCTGAGGGCTGACGGGATTCCCATTGGGCTGTGCCGGTAGTTCTTTGGGTTCCGCCTTGCATCTTCTTTTTTCCTGCCTATCGAAAATTGCCTTCCCGACAGCTGGCTCTGCAGTACACTGCTGAAATCGGCCGGCGAAATACCGGCTGACTCGCTTCAGCCTGATCGCTAGTTGCCCCGCCCGATGAGTCGACTTCCAAGCCGAAAGAACATGAGCCTGATGCATATCTGGAAGTGCCGTCACTGGCAGCTCAGGACATGGAAACTCACAGCCTTGTCTCTATTCGGCTTGCTGTCACTGGCCAGCGTGGGCGCGACGGAGGTGCAGACTCTGGACGCGCAACTCGAGCGCCTGGCGTCTGAATTTCGAGAGTCCGCAAATTCAGACAGCCAGGAACGGCTGCTGGCCTTCTGTCGCCGGAACGCCAAGAGCCCTCAAGGAGCATTGGGTTTTTTCGTTCTAGGGTATCGGGCTCTCGAACGCAGCCAGTTCCGGGAAGCACAGCAGCATCTGGAGCAGTCAAGCCGAGCGATCACGCCGATTGTCGATTACGCCATCTACCATGCCGCTTCAGCAGCGTACGCACTGAAAGATTTCAGAGAGTGCCAGACGCGGCTGGTTGATTTCCCTGCCCGCTTTCCTAACAGCCCGCTGTTGGCGAATGCGCGATTGCTTCACTGGCAAAGTTCGCTTGAATTGAAGGAGGGGCAGGCCGTCTTGGACTCGATTCGCGGCGTGACCGGACTCGATTCGAATCCGGACGCCCTCTACTACGAAGCTCAGGCGCAAGAACTTCTCGGTGACACCCCTAAAGCCGTTTCGAACTACCGAAAGCTTCACTACCAATATCCGCTCTATGCCAACGCTGCGGCTGTCGCCCGGAACCTGGCTGCGTTGGGAGGCGACGATGCCGAGATTCGCACCCCGTGGCGAGTCGCGCGCATCGAGAAGCTCTTGGGGGGACGCAGGCACAGTGAAGCACTCAGCGAGATTCAAGTACTCTTCGGAACAGACTCCGAGGCGGCCAACCAGCCTCAATACCGGCTGTGGCGGGGCTTGGCCCGCTTTGGGGCAGCGCAGTACGACGGCGCAATTGAGACGTTGAAGTCACTGCGCACTGCACCCTTCGAAATCGCCGCTCAGGCACTATTCACGGTGGCTGAGTGTTACCGCAAGTTGAACAACTACGATCTATTCAAGCAGACAGCCAGCGCGATGGAGGCGGATTTTGCCAAATCTCGTTGGTTCGAGGAAGTGCTGTTCAGTCTGGGCAACTACAACCTGGTTCGCCGGAATCTGGGCGAATCGATGGCTTTCTATCGTAAGATCGTGGAGCGGTTTCCAAACGGGGTGCGCGCCAAAGACAGCCACTGGCGTGTGGCCTGGCACACCTATCGCACGGGCAGCGTGGAGTCCGCACTGGAGTTGTTCGTGGATCACCTGTCGCGGTTCCCCGATTCGGAGCATCGGGCGGCAGCGCTCTACTGGACAGGTCGAACCCAGCTGCGGCTCGGCAGACCGGAAGATGCCAAGCCTCTGTTTGAGGCGGTCACTCAGCGATTCCCAGCTCATTACTATGGCCAACTTGCGCGGTTGCAACTCACACCCGCCAGCGGCCAGGCGCGCATCTCGTACCGGCCGGATTCACGAATCGAGAAGGTTCTGGCCAACCTCAAACGGACAGCGGCACCCGCCAGCTCCGATCTAACGCCACTCCGGAACGCCTCGCTGAACAGCTGGCCCCGCGCCAAGACTCTTTCGCAACTAGGTTTGTTCGAACTCGCTGCCCAAGAACTGCAATACCGGCCGGCCTATGGATCTTCCCGGTCCATCGACTTTCAGGCCGCACAGCTCTTCGTGAAAGCGAAGAACTTCCACCGATCGACGACCGTGTTGCGTCGCGTGTTTCCAGACTACCTCGATCTGCCCTTCGACGCGCTTCCGCGCGAGGTCTGGGAAATGTTCTACCCGGTAGGCTACGAGGACATCATCCAGCAGGAAGCCGCCAAGTATGGGATCGATCCCTATCTCATCATGGCACTGATACGGCAGGAATCGGCCTTCAATCCCAGAGCAATTTCCGCTGCGAATGCGCGGGGCCTGATGCAACTGCTGCCGTCAACGGGCCGCCGGCTGGCTCGCGGCATGAAGCTGGCGCGACCTTCACCAGCGCGTTTGCACGACCCGGTGCTGAACATTCGCCTGGGCATGCGTTACTTCTCCGACCTGCTAAAGCAGTTCAACGGAGAGACAGAGAAGGCGCTGGCCAGTTACAATGCCGGCGAGCATCGCGTGGAAGCTTGGATGAACGAAGGCAGTTATGCGGACACCGCGGAATTTGTCGATACCATTCCATTTAGCGAGACTCGCAACTATGTGAAGATCATTAGCCGGAACTATTACTTTTATAGATCGCTGTATCAGGAGAATCGTCGCTGATAGCGGCAGGGCTTCAGGCGCCCAACCGAATGACTGTCGCGATCGTGGTCGGTCCCTGCAACCAGATGATGGAGCAAAACACCCTGGCTCAATTCTCAACTCGAGGCGCCTTGTGTCGATTAAACAGATGATTTCTGCCAAGCCGCTGCAGTTCACCGAATCGGTGATTCGGGAAATGACGCGGCAGGCTCTGCTGCACAATGCCGTCAACCTGTCGCAAGGCTTTCCAGATTTCCCCGCCCCTCCTGAGATCAAGGCGGCTGCGATTCGCGCCATCGAAGCCGACGTCAACCAGTACAGCATTACTTGGGGCTCGAAGAACCTGCGCAACGCCATTGCCACCCGGCTTAAGACGCTTACCGGAATGGAGTTCGATCCGGAAGCCGAGATCACGGTCTGCTGTGGCTCGACCGAAGGGATGATCGCTTCCCTGCTGGCAACGATCAACCCAGGCGATGAGATTGTGATCTTCGAGCCGTTCTACGAGAACTACAATCCCGATGCGATCATTTCCGGAGCTACACGGCGCTACGTGAGGCTGCATCCGCCAAACTGGAGTTTCGACTCCAGGGAGTTGGAGACCGCGTTTAACTCACACACCAAGGCGATCATCATCAACACGCCGAACAACCCCACTGGCAAGGTCTTTCGGCGTGACGAGCTGGAGCAGATTGCTGCGCTCTGCCAAAAATGGAATTGTCTGGCAATCACCGACGAAATCTACGACCACATCCTGTACGACGGTGCAGAGCACGTCCGCATGCTGGCCCTCGATGGCATGCACGACCGCACGATCACGATCAACAGCCTGTCCAAGACCTTTAGCGTCACCGGCTGGCGCGTCGGCTACGTTGTGGCTTCACCGGAACTCTCCAACGCCGTGCGCAAAGTGCATGACTTCCTCACCGTGGGCGCGGCACACCCACTACAGGAAGCGGGCGCTTTTGCACTGCAGCTGGAGCCGGACTACTACCGCGTGCTTCGCGCCAAATACACCGAGCGGCGCGACATGTTATTGGCAATCCTGACAGATGCCGGTTTTCGCTGCCACAAGCCGATGGGCGCTTATTACATCATGACCGACATTCATGATTTCGGCTTTGCCAGCGACATGGCATTCGCCGAACACCTGGTGAAGAACATTGGCGTGGCCGCCGTTCCGGGCAGCAGTTTCTACCGGGAATCGAAGGACGGGAACCAGCAAATCCGCTTTTGTTTCTGCAAGAGAGACGAGACACTGCAGGCGGCCGGAGACCGGCTGAGGCGACTGCGGAAGAAATAGGCGAAGCACTGCGCTCTTCTGGAGGAGGTCGAGTCAGAGGGAAGCACATGGGCCTTGAAAAGCTGCCAGACATTTTGCAGGCGCTTGCCGCTGAGGAGGTGGATTATGTCCTGATTGGAGCTGTGGCTATGATGGCGCATGGCTTGGTTCGCGGCACCGAGGACGTGGATTTCTTTGTGCGCCCTGACGCTGAAAACATCGCCCGATTGCGTGTAACAGTTCAGGGTGTAACTATCGGGGAAGCAGTGAGGCCACCTGTTGACGGCGGCGATGGCAAGCAATCGCGGCGGAGAGATAGGCCAAGATATTGAGACGCTGCAGATCACAGGTTCCGGCGACCGTCAACAAGCGCGCCGTGGCCAGCTCCCCGTTGGCGCTGCGGTTGCCAAAGCAGATCTTACGCCATTGCACCCCCGTGCGCAGCG
>VFZK01000354.1 GCA_016871215.1 Acidimicrobiia bacterium
AAAGCTTCATCCAATGCCCGTTTTCACGACTCAGCGCCGACCAAAAGTATCTGCCCAGTCTTGGTGCATACAATTTTATGCACCAAGCACCAAACCAAAAGGCTGATTCGGTGCATAATTTGGGTGTAACGAGGAATGTCGCTGGGTTGTGAGAGAATGTCGGCCATATTGGGCAGCCAGCCGGGAACTCAATGCGTTCCTGGCGAAGCGAGATCAGGCAGGTTCTGATAGCGCGTCTTGTCTTCAACATTGGCCTCTCGAAACGACCGGCGCCGCTCTGCACACTTGTTGCACGCTCCGCAGTGCTCCAGACCCGCAGGCTGGATGCATGAAAAGCTCAACTCGAGCGGCAAGTGGCGGCCAAGCCTGATAACGTCGGCCTTGGTCAGTTTCGCAAAGGGCGTCTCCACCTTGAATGCGAAGCCCAAAGCCAGGCTGGCCATTTCTTCGAACCTCGAAAAGAACTCCGGCGTGCTGTCTGCAAACGGGTTTCCTGCCAGCGGCCCAAGCGCTGCGGAGGGGATCTGATTCAAAGCACAATAGAGGCACGTCTTAGCCAGGAGCAGCAGGTTTCTGCCGGGCAGGTACACCTCACGATCGTCCGACAGGTGATCGGGTGTGGATTCTCCGGTGGTGCTCCAGTGCGACTGATAAAGATCGGTTACGGGTAGAACAATCTCTTGCAAGGGCTGGAGGCACGGCTGGGCGATCGCCGCCAAAAAACGCTTAGTCCAGTGCTGCTCAACAGGTTCCCAGTGCAAACCCTGTTGCACGTACACCGGGAAGACCGTGCGTCCAGCTGCTGCGAGGTGGGATGTTAATACGCAGCTATCCAGGCCTCCGCTCACCAGCACAGCCACTTTCTCGCTATCGGAATGGGTCATCGTCAGTTTAGGTTCCTGAGTCGCAAGCTTGCGGTATTCCTCTATCGACTTTCGTGCTCTCTTCCGGGAGCTCACGCAATGTAGTTAGCCGGTGCAGTTTGCGGAGGGGAAGGAAGCAACGTGGTCGTCCGTGCGAAGGTTGGAGGCAGCCTCTCACCAGCTTCAATCCTGCACTACCGAGGTTCGGCTTCTGCCGCGGCCCGAGCAAGCTACAGGTTCGCCATACTGCCTTCGAAGAGGTCGACAGAAACCTGCTCTCCTCACAAGAGACCAACGATCATTGTTCGGGGTGATGCGTGAGTGGTCCTAAACACACAGGTGACAGGCGCTAGCCGGCAAAAGGAGAGTGCTTCAACGCATGATCGATGGCTGCCTTGGGCACCTCGAATTCGCTCAACGTTGCATTGCCGCGGAAGTCTACGTCCTTGATGCCGATTTCGCTCGTGTAGAAAGCGTCGACGGCCATCTTTCTCATCCAGCCGAAAAAGGCAACGCCTGGCCCTAAGCCTGGGGCTCCGTAAGTGCCGTAGGAGCGAAAGTCCCTGTAGTGTTCGGACGCCTCGTAGGTCTGTCCGAGCGCGGCTCTGGCACGTTTTGTTTGCTCTGCTTCTACCAGCGAATCCAGCATGGCTGTCTGCTGCTCGGCCGTTGCCCCGACAAAAGAAACACTGTATCGGGTTCTCATCTCTGCATCCAACCATGACAACCCTCCGGTGAACACAGCGGCTAGATCTTCATTCTGGCTGGCGAGCAAATCGATGAACTCGGGCGCACCGGCATCGCGGGCGCTTCCCGACACCGTGTCAGCTGGGATGATGAGCTCGGCCAGCCGGCCGAGCGTCTTGAACTCGTGGTCGTTGAAAAGCTTCGGCGCGTACGAGCCGGTTTTCTTTTTTTCATCCCGTGCGCGGGCGTGGACGTGTTGCGCCGCCTCCAGTTTCATCTGGCCACCGGCGACCAAGGTCACTGCCAGCGCGATGCTCCGCAGGGCATCGCGTCGCGAGGGGTCTTCAATCTGAACCAAGGGCTCGTTCGCGCTAGACATTGCCTTTTCTCATCTCCTCTGCCAGAAAGTCACAACTCCTCCAAGTGAGGGCGTTGATGGTGAGCGTCGGGTTCTTGTCCGGGTTGCTGACAAACGGCCCGCCATCGCACACAAAGAGGTTTTTGGCTTCGTGTGCCTGGCAAAATCCATTAACGGCGGAAGTGCGAGGGTCATTGCCCATGCGTACCGTGCCGACTTCATGAATAATCGTGCCAGGCACCGAGATGCCCTCCTTCTCGCGCTCGGCTGCGCTGAGACCGGTCACCTTGCCGCCCATCGTTTCGATGATTTCGGCAAACGTTCGTTCCATATGTCGCGCCTGCTTCCATTCGTAGTCGGTCCATTTGAAGTGGAAGCGAAGCACGGGAATGCCCCACTTGTCGACGACGTTAGGATCGATCTCACAATAACTGTGGTTGTTTGGAATCATCTCTCCGCGGCCGGCGAAGCCCACGGTCGTGCCGTACTCTCGGCGCACGCCTTCTTTGAGTCGCATGCCGTAGCCAAACCTCCGAGCCTGTCCGTGAAAGGAGCCGATGCCCGGCATTCCGTAGCCGCCACCGATTTCGATGTGGTAGCCGCGCGGAAAACCGATTTGGTTGTGTTTGTCCCACAGCCACCAAGGCATGTACAGGTGCGCTCCGCCAATTCCGTCGGAGTTGTAGTGGGGCAACCCTTCCAGCGCAGGCACCTGGCCACTCAATCCAAAACCAACGGTGTCCATGAGAAAGCGGCCCACGACGCCTGACCCATTGGCCAGGCCGTTGGGAAAGTGCTTCGACTTGGAATTGAGCAGAATGCGGGCCGATTCGCACGCGCTGGCAGTGAGAATCACCGCGCGGCAACGCACGCGCTTCTCTTGACGCGTGCGTTTGTCGATGTACGACACTCCCACGACCTTTCCGCTGCCGTCGGTCAGAACTTCCCGTGCCATTGCCATGTCGATGATCTTGAGCTTCCCGGTCTTCATGGCTGGGAAGATCTGAACCTGGCTGGAAGAATAGTTCGATGCGGTGAGGCAGCCCCGGCCACACTGGCCACAATAGTGGCAGGCCGGTCGTCCGTTCAGCTCGCGCGTGATCACGGCTCGCCTGTTGGGAATGCAGGGAATTCCCAGACGATCGCAAGCTTTCTTGATCAGGATCTCGTGTGCTTTCGGAGGAGGCGCCTGCTGGAAGATGCCATCTGGGGCACTGCGAATGCCTTCCTTTGTGCCGGTGACGCCAATGAACAATTCAGCCTTGTCATAGTACGGAGCGATGTCTTCATAGGAGATGGGCCAATTGGTTCCCAGGCCATCCCGATCGTAGGGTTTGAAGTCATAATCGGAGAATCGGAAGGACATCCGCCCATAGTGGTTCGTCCGTCCACCGATGATACGCGAACGAAACCACTGGAACTCGCTTCCCTCGCCCACCGTATAGGGTTCTCCTTCCAACTGCCAGCCTCCACTGGTGGTGGTGAAGTAGCCAAAAGACTTGCCTCTGCCGAAGTAGGCTGCACCGCCTTCTTCTGCGCCGCGGTGATCCACGTCGTACGGCCACATATGCTCCTTGAACTCTTTAGCAGGGTCGAGCATCGGTCCCGCTTCCAACAGCGTGACTTTGATCCCTTTCTCGGTGAGTACCTGAATGGCGGATCCACCTCCAGCGCCGGATCCGACCACGACCACTTCGTGTTCTTCGGGGCTTCGTCTGACTTGTGGCATAAGTTCTTGGCGATCCATTCGAATGTCGCACTGGCTCGAAGCGTGCGTTCGAGCTTGCTTGCCAGTCTGGGCAAGCTAGGCGTGCGTTGGACGCGTTTGGCTGACCATGGAAGTCTAGCATCCGCTGAAAATGTGCGTCAACAAACTTGCCCGATGCCCGATGGTCCGATGATGGAACGTCCTATCAGCGTCCTGAGCCATCCCTGGCGTTCGGCCTGAACAGCCGCGCAAGCCAAATGGGTAGTCCGCGCATCAGGAAGTTCCTGGTCTCTAACGGTGGCTGATTTTTGAAATTGCTGGCATCGACTGAGCCCGCATAGAATTGAGAAATCGCACGAAGCTTCAGCCGAGCAAGAAAGGAAGCCCTGCTCCGGCAAGGACAGCCAGCTGTCACTGTGGCTCGAGGGTTCGTGAGCGAGCTGCCAAGGAGATCTTGAAGCTGTGGTTACGACCGTCCCAATTCGCGAAGGGCTGATTTCGTTTCGCAGTTTCAAGACTTGGTATCGAGTGGTCGGCACGCAGGAGAGCCCCGAGCGGCTGCCGTTGCTTTGCCTTCATGGCGGTCCTGGCGGGACCCACGACTATTTGGAGCCACTCGAAGAAGCGGCCCGCGAAGGCAGGCAGGTCGTCTTTTACGACTAGCTCGGTTGCGGCAACTCGGATCGTCCCAACGACCCTGCGCTTTGGACTGTGCCCTTGTTTATCGAGGAACTGGGGGTCGTGCGACAAGCGCTTGGCCTGGCCACCTGCACTTGTTGGGACAATCCTGGGGCGGAATGTTGGGGATGGAATATGCGCTCACCCAACCTCGAGGTTTGGCGAGTTTGATCGTCGCCAACTCGCCGGCCAGTATGCCGCAGTGGGTGGCCGAGGCGAAGCGCCTTCGGGCGGCGTTGCCGGCGGAGGTGGAACTGAAGCTGCAACGACACGAGGCCGAGGGCACGACAAGCGATGCAGCCTACCAAGAGGCGGTTATGGTGTATTACCGGCGCCACCTGTGCCGGCTCGAACCGTGGCCCGAGTGTGTTCGTCGCAGCTTCGAGAAGATGAGCCTGAACCCCGAGGTCTACAACACCATGAACGGCCCCAGCGAGTTTCACTGCATCGGATCCCTGAAAGACTGGAGCATCGTCGAGCGTTTGGGCGAGATCCGAGGACCGGTGTTGCTGCTATCGGGACGTCATGATGAAGCCACTCCGGCCATCGTGCGAACAATTCATGAGGGCATTCCTGGTTCGGATTGGGTTCTTTTTGAAGAAAGCTCGCATATGCCGCACCTCGAGGAACCGGAACGTTTCATGAACGTGCTCAACGGGTTCCTGCGGCGCGTTGAGCAGCGTTGCCCGCCGATAACCCCAGCTGCGACCCTCTAGGGAGCGCCCATGCAATACAGCACACCTGATCCGGAAGGGGCGGAGTGCCATTGGTGTGCTGGCATTGTCCATCGAGGGCGTTCATCGGGACGCGCCATAGAGCCCGCTTGACGGTGGGCCTGGCATAAAGGTTCGATTGGGATCAGCCGAAGAGGGGAGGGAACCAGCAACGGATCCAGATCCTGCCGCATCGAGTTATGAGCAACTCCCAAGAGAATGAACTGTTAGACCTCATGAGCGATGTAGAGTTGCTCCTGAAATACAAGAATTATTCGCAGGCCTCTGCACGCTTGCAGGAGATCATGCAGGAACATCCCGATTATCTGCCGGCGAAGGAGGCTTCGCAGGAAGTCTTCCGGATGACGGGCCAGGTCAAACGAGCCCAGGACCTGCAAAGGGAAGTTCGCGCTCTTTCGGACGACCGTGCCAGGAGCCAGCTTTCGGCTTCTGCTCGGGAAGAGTACGCCAGAATCGAGCGCCGGCAGTTCGCAGAGAAAGTCAACGAACTAATCCGCATCGTCTATCATGGCCAAAGCCCGCAAGAGACGTTCGAGACCACGGCGGCTGAGATGCTGAACCTGTTGAAGGCTGACCGCTGCCTGTTGATATCGTCCAGGGCAAACGCATCTAAATTTAGCCCAATAGGAGCTGGAGGAGGTAATCGTTGTCCCCGCCCGCTCTGAGGCGCTTTCCTTTGACGCCTTGCTTGGGGGTTTGTTCTTTCTTGAGGAGGTTGAT
>VFZK01000355.1 GCA_016871215.1 Acidimicrobiia bacterium
GCCCATGACGGTCTCCTCCGGTAGGAATTCCAGGAGGGAGACAGTATATCATAGCGATATCGCTAGTCAAGACTTTTTTTTAATAATTTTTTCACAGCTTCCGGCTCTAGGGTGCCGTCTGCAAGGCGCGGCGGCGGTTCAAGATCAAGATGAGTACGAAGTTTGTCAGTGCATGCGCGGCCATCACCGGCCAAAGCTGGTGCGTCAGCTCAAAGAGACAACCCAGCAGGAAACCAGCGAAGGAGGCATACAACGACCAGTTCCAGAGCGGGTGGCGAGGCACCAAATGGGCAAGGCCAAAGATCAGGCTGGCGGGAATCAGGCCCACCACGGGTTGCAAGGCGCCACGGAAGAAGGCCTCTTCCACCACGCCACTCAGCAGGCCAACGGCTGCAATCTCCCATAATCTCATGGGAACGAGCAACTTGGCGAACTCTTGCTCCAGCTGTTGCGCCCATGCGAAGTTGCGGCTGCAATACAGGGACAACGCGATCGTGAACAACGAGGCGCCCAGGGTCAGAAGAACGGTACGAGGAATGGCGTCGAGATGGGTGGCGAAGAACAGCCCCCACGCAAGCCGTCCCTGGAAAAAAATCCAAGCCAGAGCCAGCGCGAGAAGCACCGCATAGATCCTGGAAGCAGGCCCGAGAACTTTCATAAGCGCAGGCAAGTGTATCGGTTCAACTCAGATTTCGCAAGGCGCAGCGCGGTGCCGGCGGCGTCGGCAGGGTCCGGTCAAAGTCGTGAGCCCTTCCTTACGGTCGGGCTACTGAATAGCCGCATGGACCCAATCAGTAGCCCGCGCGTTAGCAAGGGCTCGACCTCGACTCAAGGACTTACGAGACTTTGACGGGGCCCCTGGCGGCGTCGGAAATCCTCAATAATCCTCAATAATCCTCAATAATCCTCAATTCTCGCCCTTGACGGTTCCCGAACGGTTCGATAAAGTGCGCCGAAGCTCGATACAAGCTCTGCGGTTCGACTTGAATCGCAACGAGAGATATCGTTGGGATCGTTTTCAAGCGCACGCGAAGGACTGTTCGCGGCGCCGCAGGTCATTCCAGGACAAGAGGAGACGAGGAATCATGAGTGAAGCATCCATCACCGGAGCCGAGTTCAAGAAGCAGTTGCGTGAGGGAGTGCCCAAGCTGGGTCTGTTCATCAATTCGCATAGCGCGACTGTCACGGAGCAATTGGCCCACAGCGGCTACGACTGGCTGCTGATCGACACGCAGCATGGGCCAATGGGCGCCGAGAATCTGTCTGCGATGTTGAATGCCGTGACCAGCGGAGGCGCTAAGTCGATGGTACGCGTCGCCGGCTTTCACGACCGGGGTGGAATTCAACAGGCCCTCGATCTGGGAGCCGACGGTGTGTTGGTTCCCTACATCAACAGCGCGGATGAAGCCCGGCAGGCCGTGAGTTGTGCCCGCTACCCCACCGTGGGGACACGTTCCGTTTACTTCCCGCAACGCAGCACGAACAAGGCTGGCCTGCTGGGTTACGTCGGGAACGCCAACAAGAACGTCATTGTTGCGCTGCAAGTCGAAACGGCTTCCTGCATCAAGAACATGAAAGAGATCGCCGCTGTGCCGGGTGTAGACATCCTCTTTCTTGGGCAGAACGATCTCTGCATGTCCATGGGTCTTTACGAGAAGTACGAGTTCCCGCACATGTACACCTCGCCTGAGCTGGGGGAAGCGACTCAAACGCTCGTGACTGAAGCGAAGAAGAATGGTGTCATTCTCGGTCTGTTCCTGTTCGGCACTTCGCGAGTGGGCGAGTTCCTGGAGAAGGGCTTCACGTTCATTAGTATCGGCAACGATCTGCATCACGTCCTCACGCAAGCGGGTGCTTATGTGAAAGATGTGGAAGGAATCGCTAAAGAGAAAGGGAAGAGCTGGACGCGAAGGCCTACGTCATTGCTGTAGGCTGGCGGGCTGGGGCGGAGGCCGGCCAGTGGGCTGGCCATCAACCGAAGAGGGATCGAGGCGGCCTGTAGTTTGGGCCGCCTTTTTGTTAGCCCGAACGGGCGCAAGCCAGTGCGGTTCGGCACCCGCTTGCGGGCTTTGGAGTTCCTAGTCTTCTGGTGCGGCATGGGCAAGATGCCCATGGCGCGAGGGACTGTAAAGACTGTCACCCCGGCGGATAGCAAGCCGGAACCGGGCGCCCAGGGACGCCAGCGGCTGTTCCTCCAGTACCGGCAACGCCAGGACGCAGATAGGGTGCCCGCGCGACGGACTGCGGTCCAAGAAAACAGGCTGTGTGTGCGATCACTCGTTGGAGAGGAATCCGGACTCGGGCAATTGCCACGCGAAGGGAGACTTCTTACCGCCAACTCTAAGCTATGGGTTGGGGCGATAGTTCATTCCCAGCGTCATGATCTTCTGCAGAAGCGCTTCGTAGGTCAGGCCGCAGTGTTGTGCCGAATCGGCGAAGTCTTCATTGTGGGCAATCTGCGGATTGGGGTTCACTTCGAGGAAGTAGATACGGCCATCGTCTGTCATGCGGTAATCGATTCGGGCGTAGCCGCTCAGTCCAAGGACTCGGTAGATACGTTTAGACATCCTCTCGAACTGCTTTCGAAGTGAGGGATCGAGTTCCGCAGGCTTTGTAACCAAGCCGATCTTTTTCTGGTAATTCACATCCCACTTGGCCTTGCCAGTCGCGATATTCAGGGCGCCCGCCGAAAGATTGGTCATCACGAGTTCCCAGGGTGTGCAGGCTTGCAGCCGTTGATTTCCGAGGACGCCGACGTAGATCTCCCGCCCCTCGATGAACTCCTCTGCAATAGCTGCCGTCTGGTTCTGCCGGTGAATAAAATCCACGCGCTCCCTCAGCTTTTCGTCGTCGCGCACGACCGACGCCTGGGCGATGCCTGCGGAGCCTTCGTCGCTGAGAGACTTGACGAACAGCGGAAACCTCAAGCGAGACGGGCGGCGTCCGTTTCGGCTCATCGGGAACACGGCGAAACGCGGCACGTGGATGCGATGATAGGCCATGACTTTCTTGGTCAAGGCCTTGTCGCGAGCCAGCGTTAGTCCCCGAGGGTTGCAGCCGGTATATTTTTGCTTGATCAACTCCAGATAGCTGACGACATGCTGGTCGAACAACGGATATCCGTCGAATTCTTCCAGAAGGTTGAAGGTCACGTGGGGCTGGTGGTTGTGAATGGCTTCCCGGATGGCTCCGAGCTCTCCGCCAACGCCGATGGGCCAAGCTTCATGCCCCATGCTGCGCAGCGTTGCCAGGACGTCGTACTCCGTGCGCCAGGGCTGGGTCCTCTTGTCTTCCACTCCATCGAGGCTGTCGGGCGGTATCAGCTCTTTCTGCATGAGCACAATGACCCGAAGCCTTCTGAAGCGCCGAGGACTCATAGCGCGATGCGATGGTAGCCTGAATGAATACCCTTCATGGTCTGAACCGTCAACATGATCAGCAACTTCTGCCTGGTATTTGCTTCGGTCAGATGAAGGCGCAGCTTTAGTCGCCGGCACCGGTCGATCAGTGGAATGAACATCTGGTGAATGGCGTAGGTGTGGATGCCGGTTCCTTCCGCCACCTCCTGGCAAAGTTCCCGCTGGTGCCGCCGCAGGAAAGCGACCGCGCTCGATCGCTGCTGGAAGCGGGGGCCGGAGGAAAAGATGCGCAACAGCGCCTGATCGTAGTTCGGTGGCCAATGAAAGGCATAGTGGCGGCGTTTTTTCCGATAGTGTTCGCGCAGGGTCATCACCAGCTCCGGCAGTTCCTCTAGACGCTGCCGCGATCGATTGAGCGGGGGCTTGCCGGCGATGGCTTTCATGATTCGGTCAACGTATTCCAGTTTTCGGAGGGCTGGCCAGCCTTGATACTCTCGTTTCCATCGCGAACCGGTTGCCAGCCACACCGCGAAGGTTTCAGCGAAGTCTTCTGCCGGATGCGCTTGAGCATACCAGGCAGGCAGATGTAAAACGTAGTCGCGGCTGTGGGGTTCCGGCTTGTACCAGTCGGGATACCGGTGGGCGAAGGAACCGAAAAGCTGGCGGTATCCCGGTCTGAGATGAAGCTGGAACGCATTATCGATCGCATGTCCGGCCTCGTGGCGCATGATCTGGAGGCACTCCTTTTCCTTGCCGCCTTCAACCTCGTGCATCTGCCGGCGTTCCAGCTTCGCCAGGCGAGGGTGGGCGAGGTAGAAAGGCACCGCGAAGCCCGGAACGTTGTCGGGCGTGAACCACTCTTTCGACAACCAGACGTGAGGCTCGAAGCGCAGGCCCCGAGCGCCAAGCTCCATATGGAGCCGCGCCAGCCGTTTGTCGAGCGGCGACCGCTCGAGGCTGATCGGCAGATCGCACAATCGGGTGTCGAGCAGCTGCTCGTACGTCATGCTATCTAATGCCTTAGCCGGAAGGCCGAGCCGGTAGCTGGCACGAAACTTCCGCTTCGTTGCCGGTTCTTTGTTAGACAAGGCGGAGTCTCCCTTCGATTGGTCAGCGCAGACACCGGCAACCTGCGGGCTGCTGGCAATTGCCTCTTCAGGCAGCACCGGCTGGCCGGGCCCCACATGAGTTTCGTTCGGTTTGCCTGCAAACGCAAGCCCAACGGCGCATTTCGGCTAGTTCTGTCGCGAAACTCCGAAAGACGCTCGGGGTAAGGGCTTCAGTCCCGGAGGGTCTCGGGACGGCGGCCAGAGCCCGTTCGCTGCCCTTCCCAACGCGATGCGCCTTCTGCCCAGAAAATGCCCAGAAAATGCTTGCCATCGCCTAGCGGGGCCGCTTATCTTACCTGCGCGTTTTGCAGGCGCGCCACGATCAAGCACTTGTCACTTTGTCCCAAGCGATTTGCCCCCGTCGTTTCGCTGAAACCTCCGCAGTTCTGAGAGGGCTCTCGGGCTCGTGCCCGCTCCGCTCATTGAGTGGGGTCTGTGTGGCCAGACAGGGGAGCCAGGGAATCTGAGATGAGCCGAAGCCGAAGAGTTCTTTGGAGTGAGGGCATGTTCCTCACCCCGCACCACTTCCAGCAGTGGGACCACTACACCGAGTATTCTCTGAACGCCCGTCTCAAGTCGCTGTCCTCGTTTGCCTGGGGATTGACGGAGCTGGAGATTCGGCGGGAAGGGATCGCGAATGGCCAAATCAAGTTGTCGCGCTGCAGCGGAATTCTGCCAGACGGGACCCTTTTCAACATCCCGGAAACCGAAGATGTTCCCCCGACCCGCTCGGTGGAGGGCCACTTCGACGCAGCGGCCCCGTCGCTGGATGTGTACTTGGGAGTCGGCTTGAAGAGACCTGGAGCGTCGAACGTCGCGATGGGGGGCGCATAAGGGTCGCGCCCGTCCAGGTTCCGCACCGACACCGTGAAAGTGACAGACGAAGTGAGCGGAGAAAACGAGCGCGACGTCGCGGTGGCGCAGCAGAACCTGAAGCCTTATCAGGTTGCAGGAACCGATCCGACGCGATTGCGGATTGCGGCATCATGCCGCTGGCGACGATGAAGGGCGAGGATCGTATCCGGCTGCTACGGATGGAATCGGTGGCAAATCCTCCGGCGCGGCTGGCGGGCATAGGTGTTAAGTTAAGGATCTGGGATTTTCATATTGGGAAGCTGTCGAAGTTGAATTTCTCGACGGCGTCGAGCTGTTGGAGCGAGGTCGGTCGGGAGGGCTGGCGGCATTTCAAACAGGAACGGAGCAGTTGGGGCAGCTGTTGGAGCAGACAGCGGGTGAAGTGGAGCGGATGGAGGC
>VFZK01000356.1 GCA_016871215.1 Acidimicrobiia bacterium
GACCGGCACCGACCCGAAAGCCGCTGCCAGCCCGGCGTCGGAATGAGTTTCCGGTTGGCTATTCCTTGGCCGGTTGCTCTCCAGCAGAGCCGGCCTCCGCTTCGCCAACTGCGTGCCAGTATCAATCAGAGGCTTTTGGGAGTCGAGAAGTTTTCAGTTAACGGTACACTGTCTCTTAACTGTTTGTCTCACCTCAGGGGGCAAGCCCAAAGAGCTACCCGCGAGGCGCGTAATAACCCTTGCGCGATTTGACCCGGAGATTCTTCCTTTCGGGTTCGATCTTGATGGCTCGGAACGTGCCATCCCGGTTGGGATTGGAAGAACGGTAGGCCAGCGAGTATTGGCTGCGCAGCTCGACGGCGATGTCTTGAAAACTCTGCGACAGGTCCTCGGCCTTGAAGGGGAAAAACGCCCTGCCGCCAGTTTCATCAGCCAAACGCTTCAGCAGCTTGTCAGCCTTCGGCGCGGTGAGCCCGAAGAATCCGCTCGAGTTGGTACTAATGGTGAAGATCGCCACATCAGACCTCTGAGCCATTTCCAGTGTAGAGCTGATCGTTTCCAGACTCAGGTTGTCGTCGCCATCAGAGATCAGGATGACCAGCTTGCGCCCTGTCTCCGACTTAAGCTTTTCCTGGCAGGCGAGGTAAATCGAATCGAGCATCTTGGTTCCGCCGCCGGGGCGCACTTGCCGAATGGCTTTCGCCAAGGATTCCGGGTTGTCCGTGTAGTCTTGAACAAGTTCGATGGCAGAGTCGAACGTGATCAGCAGTCCCTTGTCTTTCTTCGGACGGATCGTCCGGTAGAGGAAATCGATCGCTGCCTCCTGCTCAAACTTGAACCGGTCGCGAATGCTTGTACTGGTGTCGATCAAAAGGGCAATCGTCAGCGGAAGATCCGTCTCGCGCGAGAAATTGGTGACGGATTGCGCACGGTTGTCTTCGAACAGCTTCAGTTCCTTCTGGGAGAGGTCCGTGACGAGCTTTCCGCGCCGGTCGGTTACGGTGAAAAGCACATTGATGAGGTCGACATTAACAACCAGGTTCTTGCCCCGCTCCGTCTCTTCGGTCTTGTTGTCCAGGACCTGTGAGGACGCGTTCTGGGAGAACCCGATCCGCTGACAACAGACCAGGAAGAGCACGCAGCCTGCGACAATTTTCGAACTTCTGCCTGACATCGCAGAACCCTCAATGCTAAATATCGTTATCTTAAACCCTTGTCTCCGACGTGGTCAATGCTTCGTTCCTATCACTCCACCACTATGTCCCGCGGCGCCTGGCAACTCAAGAACCCGGCAAGGTCCACCCGACTCCAACTCCGCCTTCACCTTCTCCGTAGATGCCCAAGAACGACTCCAAGGTTTTCTTGCCGGCCTGGCAAACAGAACCGCAGGCACTCCGACTCAAAGCAATTCGAGCAGGACTTTCCCAAGGTCTGAGAGATACTCTCGCGGCGTCGAGCAGGTGACCTGCGCCGTTCGATCGGCCCCGAGTCGAGGCCCACAACCCTCAAAGGATCATCCCAGCAATGGACGCCGACAGAAAGTTGGCAATCGTCCCCGCAATCATTGCCCGTATTCCCAGCGAAGCCAGGTCGTGCCGCCGGGTTGGCGCCAGCGCGCCGATGCCGCCAACCTGGATCGCAATGGAACCGAAGTTGGCGAATCCACAAAGAGCGAAAGTTGCGATGGTAAAGGAACTCGGGTCAAGCGCGCTGCCGACTTGGCCAAGCCGGAGGAACGAAACGAACTCGTTTAAGACCAAACGGGTTCCAAGCAGATTACCCACCTCAAACGAGTCCTTCCAACTGACGCCCATCGACCAGGCAACAGGCCTGAAGACAACACCCAGAATCTGCTGCAGGTTTTCCGGCCAGTACTGAGCCGCAACTCCCAGGAAACGGGAGTAAGGCGGCGACGTAAGACCTCGATGCAAAACTCCCAGCAGACCGTTCGCCAACGACACGAGCGCGATGAAAGCGATGAGCATGGCAGCAACGTTGAGGGCCAGGTGCATGCCTTCGGACGCGCCTCGGGCAGCTGCGTCGACCAGGTTGACGTCCGTGCGCGGGATGACCACCTCCAAATCTCCACTGGTTTTCGGAGTCTCGGTTTCCGGCACCATGATCTTAGCGACCATAATGGCTCCCGGAGCCGTCATCACCACCGCTGTCAGCAGATGCACCACGTCCACGTGAGCCACCAGAACATAAGCCGCCATGATGCCGCCTGAAACATGGGCCATGCCAGCCGTCATGACCGTCATTAACTCGGAGCGCGTCATCTCTGCCAGGAAGGGGCGAATCGTGAGAGGCGCTTCGGTCTGTCCCATGAAAATGCTGGCCGCAACGGAAACAGATTCGGCGCCGCTGGAGCCCATGAATCGGCTCATCACACGCGACACATTCTTGACCACCGCTTGCATCAGACCCAGGTAATAGAGAATGGCAAAAATCGACGCGACGAAAATAATGGTTGGCAGCACCTGGAAAGCGAATACGAACCCGAGTGATTTCTCGCCCTTCTCGGACCCCAGCGCGCCGAAAACGAAGGTTGCGCCGTCTGAGGAGTAAGCGATCAGCCGGTTCACAACTTCCCGCATGAAGGCAAAAAATCTCGCGACGAGATTGAACTTGAGCGCACCGAGAAAGAACTCGATCGCAACGACAGCGAGCAGTCTGCGCGGCAACCGTGGATCGATTGCTGTCAGGCGTTTCGTAAGGAGCCGCAAAGGCACTAGTTGGCCTGCGATGATCCAAAAGAAGTGCTTCGGAGCAAGGGGGAGCCAATCAAACGCCTGAGCCAACCACCGGCCCTTCAACACGACCAGTGCGCACAGGAACTGCAGAATGATGCCCCAGCCTACGGTTTTCCAGCGAATCGACTTCGGAGCCGTCGAGAGCACACAAGCAATTCCGAGCAAGAGGAAGAAACCGGCCAATCCACCGAGTCGTTCCATGGGTAGCCTCGTGTCAGGTTGAGATCATGGATACGGCTGGCCCAGTAGAGGCTGCCGTCTTCGGATTAGCGCGGCTTTTTTCCCGCATGGTCGCGGATAAACGTCACGATGAGTTCCGTGGAAGCACCTGGAAGGAAAATCTCTGCGATGCCACAGGCTTTCAAGGCTGGGATATCTTCGTCAGGAATAATGCCGCCTGCCAGCACCAGCACATCGTCGAGTTCCTGCTGCTTCAGAAGCTGCATGACGCGCGGCAGGATGACGTTGTGAGCACCCGAAAGAATCGAAAGCCCAATGCAGTCCACGTCTTCTTGCAGCGCGGCATTCACAATCTGCTCGGGCGTCTGCCGCAGACCCGTATAAATCACTTCCATGCCCGCGTCACGTAAGGCACGGGCGATGATCTTTGCGCCGCGGTCGTGTCCATCGAGCCCGGGTTTGGCAACCAGAACTCTCAAACGTCGGTCGGTCATAGGTGCCTTCGGGTGGGATGTGGCTTAGATCACCGGCTCGGTGTAGGTCCCGAACGCGCCTCGCAACACGTCGCACACCTCACCCAGAGTGGCGTACTGCCGGGCGCAGTCCATAAAGTGCGGCATCAAATGCTCCGTGCCCGCGGCTGCCCTTCCTAACTCTTCGAGCGCCCGTTGCACCGACGAGGCACTACGCGAGGCCTTCACCTCTCGAAGCCGTTCCCGCTGTTTGGTGGCGGCTTCGGCATCGATCGTGAGTGTTTCAATTCCGCCTTCTTCGCTTTCAGTCAGAAACGCGTTCACTCCAACAATCAGCTTCTCCTGTTGCTCGACAGCGCGCTGGTACTGGTAAGCAGCTTCCTGGACCTCGCGCTGCGGGAAGCAGCTTTCGATTGCGCTGACCATGCCCCCCATCGCATCGATCTTGTCGAAGTATTCCCAGCATCCCTGCTCCATTTGCCGGGTCAAGGCTTCCACGTAGTATGATCCCGCAAGCGGATCAACCGTATTCGTAATTCCCGATTCCGCGGCCAGGATCTGCTGCGTGCGAAGCGCAAGCGCCACGGCCTGCTCCGTGGGCAATGCGTACGTTTCGTCCATCGAATTGGTATGCAGCGACTGCGTCCCCCCCAAAATCGCAGCCAGTGCCTGAATTGCCGTTCGCACGATGTTGTTGTGAGGCTGCTGGGCCGTCAACGCACAGCCGGCAGTCTGCGTGTGGAACCGCAGCGTCCACGAGCGAGGATCGTTCGCACCGAAGCGTTCTTTCATGACTCGATGCCAAACCTTGCGCGCGGCGCGGTATTTGGCGACCTCTTCGAATAGGTCATTGTGCGCGTTGAAAAAGAAGGAGAGGCGGGGAGCGAATTGATCAATCTCCAATCCAGACTGCAAAGCCGCCTCCACGTACTCGATGCCGTCGCGCAGCGTGAATGCCAGCTCCTGCAGAGCGGTGGACCCAGCTTCTCGAATGTGGTACCCGCTGATCGAGATGGTGTTCCAGCGGGGCACGAACTCCGTGCCAAAACGAAACGTATCGACGATCAGACGCATCGATGGTCGCGGAGGAAAAATCCAGGTTTTTTGCGCGATGTATTCCTTGAGAATGTCGTTTTGGATCGTCCCGGATAGCTTGGCCAAGTGGCGCCCGCGTTTCTCGGCGTTGACGAGATACAAAGCCCAGACGAACGCGGCCGGCGCGTTGATCGTCATGGACGTCGTGATCTTCTCCAGGTCAATGCCTCGAAACAAAACCTCCATATCTGCCAGCGAATCCATCGCGACGCCGCACTTGCCAACTTCGCCTTCGGACAGCGGATGATCGGAGTCCAAGCCCATGAGGGTAGGCAGATGAAAGGCGACCGACAGACCTGACTGCCCCTGTTCGAGCAGGAAACGGAAACGCGCGTTAGTGTCTTCCGGCGTTCCGAACCCGGCGAACTGCCGCATGGTCCAGAGCTTTCCGCGGTACATGGTGGGATGGATCCCGCGGGTGTAAGGAGGCTGGCCTGGGTAGCCAACCTCCTGCAGGAAATCGAGGTCCTCAACATCGGCGGGCGTGTAGAGCCGCTTGACCGTCGTGCCGGACAAGCTTGTGAACTGCGGCAAACGCTCCGGCATCTGTAGGAGGGAAGGCTGCAAGGTTTTCTCTTGCCAGTCCCGATCGCATTCTCGACAATCTGCAGGCGTCGCCGAGCGTTTGTTCATGCCTGTACTCCCGCACCTTTCGAGGGTTTTGAGGCAATTGGCTTTTCGGCTCAATTCTCAGGAAGTCTAATGAAGGGCGTGGAGCCTGTCAACCGCGGCAGCAGACTCGCCGCGCCCCATCAGGTCCCAATGAGGCTGGGCTTGTTGAACGGCGCCGTCACGACCAGCAACGATCCCGAACGCAGGCAAGAGCCGCTTGTGGCAACCAGTCCTGAAGCCTTTAAGGAGATCCTGGGGAATTGAGGCAAGGCGCGGGTGCGGTTGGCCGAAGAGGTCGCGTGCTCCAAGGACCCTGTACAACTTCGGGAGGAGAGCGCATGCGTGCCGTCGTGCAGCGTGTCAAAAGAGCCCAGGTTGAAGTAAACGAAGACTGCGTCGGCTCGATCGAGGTGGGACTTCTGGTCTACGTCGGTATCCACACCCGCGACGAGGCTGCCGACGCTAGTGTATTGTCCAACAACTAACTGGGCAATAACAGGAAATTAGTTTATTGTTTGGGCATGCCGATGGTTTTGCCTCCACTGACGCTGAGTGCCACCGATCGAGGAGAAATCGAGCGCTGGTT
>VFZK01000357.1 GCA_016871215.1 Acidimicrobiia bacterium
CGGTCCCCGTTTTCTGAATGGCATAGAATCCTCCTTTCAGAGGAGTATGCCACAAACAATCGTTATGGTCTACTTATTAATAGAATGATGATCTAGGGCACAAGGCGAAACGTCCGGCTCCAGCGCGTCTTTGTCAAGAAATTCACGAAGACATCCGCAAACTGCTGCACACGATCGACAAACGAATCGCGCAGATGCTCGTCTGGCGGCGTGTCGTAGGACCAGTAGATGATCAACGCCCTTCCGACAATGTATTTTCTTGGAACAAAGCCCCAGTAGCGGCTGTCGGCACTGTTGTCGCGATTGTCGCCCATGGCGAAGTAGTGGCCGGGCGGAACGACGACTTCCTGCCCCTGCGTGTACTCCTTGTAGAAAAAGAAGCTGTCGAAAATGTCCCGATTCTGCTGATAGTCCGGAAAGCGATTGATCTGTTCCGCCAGCATCGGGAAGTTATCGCGTACCGGGCGGTTGCGAACGTCCGGCTCTTTGTGAAACGTGTACGGCTCATCGAGCGGCTTGCCATTGAGGAAGACTGTCTGGTTTTCCACCCGAAGACGGTCGCCCGGCAGGCCGATGGCCCTCTTGACGTAGTTCTTCGTGAGGTCTTCCGGGTACTTGAACACGATGATGTCGCCGTGCTTGATTTCGCGAAATGGCAGCAGCTTGGCAATCGGCGCATCGGGCTTGGCGAACAGAAACTTGTTGACCAGCAAGTGATCGCCCACCAGCAGGTTGTCTTCCATGGAGGGCGTGGGGATCTTGAAGGCCTGCACCACGAAGGTTGTGCCGAATAGCGCCAGGATGACCGTCACCACCAGGCTTTCGAAATATTCACGGAGCGTCGATTGCATAGGAGGCTGTTGCAGTCAGAATCTCCAAGGCCAGCCGGGCCGCTTCCTGCTCGGCCCGTTTCTTGCTGTTGCCGTGCCCTTCGGCGATTCGCTGGCCGTTGACTTTCAGCTCGATCGAAAAGGTCTTGCGATGCTCCGGGCCAGTCTCTTTCACCAGGCAATATTCGGCCGGCGGACATCGCGAGGCTTGTAGACGTTCCTGGAGCTGTGACTTGTAGTCTTTGAATTGAAACCCACCGCCGGCCACAATGTCGAGGTCGGATTTGAAAACCCGCAGTAGAAAGCCTCGGGCCGCCTCAATGCCACCATCGAGATAGATCGCAGCCACAATAGCCTCAAAGGCATCTGCCAGCAGGGCCTGCTTCGTCCGGCCTCCGCTCTTCTCTTCCCCTTTGCCCAGCACCAGGAAATCGCCGAGCTCGAGTTGACGCCCAAGCTTGGACAAGTTGGTCGCGCTCACCAGATGAGCACGCACCTTGGACAGTTCCCCTTCGTTGAGGCGGGTATGTTCCCGGAACAGAAAGTCGCTGATGAAGAACCCGACCAGCGAATCGCCGAGGAACTCCATCTGTTCGTTGTCGAGCGAAGCAGAGAAACTTTCGTTCGTTGCCGAACTATGAGTCACCGCCTGTTGCAGGATTTCTGGCTGCCGAAACGAATAACCCAGTATCGATTCGAGCCTGTGGAGGTTCTGCATAGTTTCAGCGAGCACTGGCAACCGACCGGCCAGCCGGAGGCAACCTGTGAAGCATTCCGTCTCGTAGTTGCGGTGACGATTCGCCGGCTGAACTCTCGCTTTCTTGGGAGTGACGGAACTCCTGCGGCCAATAACGGCAAAACGGGTCTGCGCTACCACGAAGGGCAACCCGCGGCTAGGGTGACGCTTTCCTGGAGCTGAAGGGTTCCTTAAGACCTCGCTGGGCCGCTTCCTGTGCGTTGCGCGTGTTATCACCCAGGGCAATCGCCGACTGATATTGTTGGACGGCCTCAGCGCGCTTCTGCTCGACATCCAAAAGCCGCCCGAGGTAGATGTGCGACCAGACCTTCTCCGGCTTGGCGGCACTGGCCGATTGCAGGACTCTGGAGAAATAGCCGGCTGCGACCTCTCGCCGGTTCTTCATGGTTGCCACAACACCCAGACCGTAAAGCGCTTCTCCGTTGGCAGCGTCGCCGTCGAGCACCTGCTGAAACTGATCGACGGCACCCTCGAGGTTGCCAGAAGCCAGGTTCGCGTTGGCCTGCCGCAGCAGCTTTTCGACGGCACTCAGCTCACGAGGTTCAGCCTTTTCTCTGGGCGGCGGCGCGTTTTTCTGAGCTTCGGCCAGCGTGGCCGGCAGCGGCTCGATCTCGAGATTCTTTATCATGTTCGGATAGGCAATGCGAATACCCTCTGGGCCGGCTTCGAACGTTTGCAGCTCACGATAGAGCTGACGAGCCAAAACCGCGCCGCCCCGAATCGCCGAGTCTAATTCCAAGACCGCTTCAGCTTCAGGGACCTTCTTGATGCGGAGCTCCACAGCTCGAATCAGGCTCTCGGTTACGACGAACTGCAGGTCTTTCCGATAGGACTCGTCGATTCCAGAGGCTGTCTCCAAAAACTTCTGTAACGCTGACCTTTTTTCGCGCGCCAGGGTAAAGCGGAGCGCAAACGGATCCAAAAGAAAGTGCAAATACTGGTGACGGAATTCGTCGATGGCGAGCTTGCCGGAGGGGCCAAACACCAGGTAGTAGCTATCGCGGTACGTGCGGGCGTTGAAAGTGTTCGGCGGCGCCAGGAACTCCGGAATGATGAAGAGCAGGCGGTCAAGGAAAGAACCCGATGCGATCCTGAGGTAACCATCTGTCAAGAGAATGATCTGGTCGATCGTCGGGCGGTACTCAAGAACCGCCTGGTCGTAGCGCGCCCGATGACGGCTCCAGACGGCCTCCACCTTGGCAGTCGCATAGAACTCCTTGACCAGATCGAGAAACTCTCTTATCGCAAAGGCATCCGGTGGCAACTGGTTTTCTGGCAAGGTGAGTTTGAAATCGGGAGGACCCTCCGTCAGCAAAGCCAGAGAGAGGTACTTCGTGGTCTGATCTTCCGGCTTCTTGCCTTCCATGTGACTCTGGCAGAACTTCTGGAGTTTCTCTCTCAACCCGGTGGGCAGACCCTGAAACTCGCGCGAAATCGCTGCCCGGCTGGGCGGAGCCTCTTCCCCGGCGACACTGAGCCCTTCCTGAAGTGCTGCTAAAACCGCAAACACCCGAACGTCCGGCTGGATCTGTATGGATGGGCTTTGGGCAAGCCCATCGACAGCTCTGAAGAGCAGCCAGAGCAGCAGGCTGGTCCATCTCAGGGAAGAGAATCGGGTCGTCATTACCAAAACCTTTGGCCACTGGCTGAAACCTGCCAGCCCGGATCTAGGCGCGCGATTCAACCAAGAATGCCTCGGTTTTCAATCGTAAAGAATCGAATCGAGGGAGTCAATTCAACTTTACCCCTGGCGCCTCCGCCAAGTCTCGATGGCTCCGGGTGCCCGCATGCGACCTTTCCTTCACGCATGGCCCACTGTTTTGGTGTAACCGAGCGGTAGCCCGACCGTCTTGCGGGCGCTGACTTCAGCAGGAACTCGGCTTGGGTGCTGGACCCGGTCGCCTCGCTCATCCGCTTCGGATATGGCTCCCAAGGTTCATAGTGACGACACGAATGGAATGCGAAGCGCTTCGAGTGTTTGCTCCGCAGCCAGAACGCCACGGTACTGAGCTTCCTCGAAAATCGAGAACCCGCTCAAATCGGAGTGCGCGAAACGGATCCCTCCGATCGGTTGGGCCGCCTGCCTCCGGGCCGTTCCCCACAGAAAGCCAGGCTTAGGCCGAACCATGGCGTGTCCCCAACGAAAGAGGTCCAGGCGGGTAACCAGCCTGTCGATCTCAGGATGCGGTTTGGCCAGATCTTTCAGAATGAATTGGCTCCAAGAAGCCCAGTCGGTCTCGAGCAGCCGCTTGCGCTCTTGGTGTGGGTTCGGAGCGGAGAGCGGGTAATAGTAGGTGAAAACGGTTTCCGGAAGATGGGTGCGCAAGCTCTGATGGGTTGCGACAACGTAGCCCAGCGATGGACTGTCGTAGATCACGTTGTCCCAAGCCAAAGGGACGCCTGCCCGCTCGGCCGGAAAAGCTCTGAGAGTCAAGTTGGCGACCAGCCAAGGCGCATATTCGAAAGCGTCCGCGCCATGCGCACCCGGTTTTGCTTCTGACAGCAGGCGGGCGGCAAACCGCCGTGGGCAGGCGACGATCGCCTGCTCCCCCTCAACGCGCACGGATTGCCCGCTCTGGACATCGAAGTAGTCGGCCCAGACCGAGCGAGTCCCCTGACCCAGCCGATATACCAACGAGTTTGGACGAATCTGCTTCGCCAGCAAGGTTCTCAACCGCTGGACAAACCACCCGTTTCCTTCCGGCCAAGTCAACACCGTGGAGCTCTCGATTTCCTTCGAGTCGCCGGTGCCCCGACTAGCGAAGTAGTGAATTCCTGCCCAAGCAGACACGTCAGCGTAGTCGGTTCCGTAGTCGTCCCGGCATGCGTAGTTTACATACCAGTGGAGGGGAACCGAATCGAAGCCGTTACGCGAAAGAAACTCGCGCATGGAGATTCGGTCCAACTCCAGCAACTCTCGGTCGCGTGAACTGAACTCGATCGGAATCGCAAATGCCCTGCGCCCATCCTGGCCTCGGCGGCTTCGGTAGTCTGCCACCAAGTCGCGAAAGCGGTCGTATTGCTCCAGGTCTTTCCTGGAGACTGCCAGCAAAGGCAGCAAGCCTTCCTGCCAACGACCATGACGATAAAGGCGCTCTTGCGGTGAGAAACACAGATACTTCTCCTCATACACGGGTTCCCCTCCCGGGCTGTGACCCTGGATGATCCCCAGCTCGACAAACAGTTCGCGAACAGCTCTCGACTCCGGAGTCGGAAGCGGGACATAGTGGGCTCCCCATGGGTAAGCCGTCACATGGTTTTGCCCGAAGCGGGAATTGCCACCGCATTCGGGTTCCAGTTCCAGGGTCTCGAACTCGTGAAAACCCGCGCGGGCCAACTTCCAGCCAGCGAAAAGGCCTGCCATGCCTCCGCCAACAATGACAACCGGCACCTTCCTTCGGAGGCCTGGACCGGGAATCCGGCTCACCTGCCAAAGCAAATGCCCAACGTTTTCAGAAGGCCCGAGGATCTCTCCGGCAAGGGCATCCGCTCTGCCGCCGGTCCCACAGCGCTGCAAACTCGCTCCTGCGACAACTCCGGCACTCGACAGAAGAAACTGACGGCGATTCATGGGGAAACGCAGAAGGCGATTGGAAGTGCGATGCGCGGCACGCACGCGCAAGTCCCTGTCTTGAACGGCGGCGGAAGGCTCATCCTCCCGTCGCCTTACGCATTGAGTTCTTCACAGCGGCGCCAAGCTGCGGGAAGACCCCTGCGGACCTCCCCACCGTTCCAGAAAGTGTGACCCAGCGAGGTGGATGGCACGCAGCCGGCGCTGAGAGGGTGTTTAAAAACCCTCTGAATGCTGCGCCAGACGGCGGAGCATTCAGGTGAATCATGGCGATCTTGATGAAAGCCTCACTGGTTTCGGGCAAATACTCGTATCAATAGTTGCGAAAGTACCAGCACTAAGTGGTCTCTGCTGCATACTTAGTCTCAGCAAGTTGGAAGAAAGACAGAATCAGTTGACGAGAGCGCTGAATCGAAAGCAAGATTGAAAACAACGCCGCTTTGAACTCCGCCTTGGTGGCCACAAACCGTTTCGCCAGCCGCGCCTTGGCATGGTTCCAGACCTGTTCGTCCGGGTTGAGTTCCGGAGCGTAGCTGGG
>VFZK01000358.1 GCA_016871215.1 Acidimicrobiia bacterium
AACTCTAAGAACCCTTCCCAGCAAGGGCTTCCGAGTTTCGCGACAGAAACTAACTAGGGGGACCGCATTCGTTTCTTGGCCCGGCACGCATCCTCTTCCTTGATCATGGCTTCAAATTCCTGTTTCTGAACCTCTGTGAGCTGTACGCGGATGCGGTCGCGTGTCTGGTTGCGAATGGCGTCGAATTGCGGTTTCACTGTTTCGTGCAAGGCACCGAACTGTTGGTGGGTTTCGTCCAGGATGGTCTTCACTTGAGCGGTCTGCTCAGGGGACAGATGAAGCCGAGCGTCGAGCCGATCGATAAATTTCGCTCTGCCGGGCTTGCCCTGTTTCTGAGGAGTGGCGAACTTCTTCGACACGATGGCCGTACCGAGCGAGGCGCCCACGATCGCTCCGAGAAGGAACACAACCGACATCAACGAGAGAGCTTTCATTCGCGCTGGACTGATCATTTGGATTCCTTTTCCCTATTCTTGGGGCAGGGACCCCTCTTCCAACAACGTCGATACAACACGTTCCTTGTCCTGCGAAATCTGTTCGGAAAACACCGCCGCCTCTGTTCCCCAACCTGATGGAAGCTCCAGGGAGGTTTCGAGCAGCGGTTCCTCGGCAGGTTGCTGGGCACTCAAGCTGGACGAGATTTCGAAGTAGGCAAAAGCACCGAGCGCTGCAGCCATAAATGCCATCACCGGCACGGTTCGTATGGCCATCAAGCGCAGTGGGGCCCAGAGGAAGTTGCTCTCTCGCTGCCGCTCGATGGCCAGCGAGACGGATCGTGCAAACCCAACCGCTGGCACCGGCCCCTCATCCAACTTGGAGGCCCGTAGAAGGTTTGCCGTCAGCCGAATGGCCCGCAATGTCTCCTGGCAATTGCGGCATAGCGCGACATGCTGCTGCACATTTTGCGCCAGCTCGGACGAAAGTCTGTTGTCAGCGTACTCTTCCAGCCAACCCTTCATATTTGCATGGCTCATACCTGGTGACTTCCTTTCGCTTTCCTGCGAGTTTTCTCGTAAGCCGCCCTTAGCAGGTTACGCGCCCGAAACAGCCGCAGCTTGATGGCACTGGTCGAGGACTTGAATACCTGAGTCAACTCTTCAATCGACAAGTCCTCGATCTCTTTGAGAACAAGTAACGCTCGGTCCCTAGGCGGCAGTAAGCCCAGAAGTTTCTCGGCGGTCTGCCGGAGTTCGAGCCGCTTGCTGATGTCCCAGTGAGGTGATTGAGTCACCGATCCCAGTTGTTCGAACAATGCCGCTTCTTCGTCGCCGAGCTGCGTCTCTCTTACTTGCGGTTCCCTCTTGCGCTTTCGCAGATGGTCATAGCAGTGGTTGATCGTGATGCGATACATCCAAGCTTCGAAAGAGGCGCCGACTCGGAATTGTGGCAGCGAAAAGTAGATCTTGGTGAAAATCTCCTGGGCGATGTCTTCAACCTCGTTCGGCTGCCTGACCTGCTGGTAAACGAGGCCAAACACCCGGCGCTCGTGTTTCTTGACGAGCGCTTCAAATGCAGTTTGGTCTCCCTGTTGACAACGCTGGATCAACTCCCTGTCGATCCTAAGCGGGTCAGATCTGGTAGGCTGAAGCAGCGCGACATTCCCCATACCTTTATGGACGCGCGGTGTCGGCGAACGGTTACAAAAAAAAGATGTGGCAGCCAGTACTACTTTGTTAAGTTCCAAGGCTATTCTTCACGGGCGGGACGCCCGTGCCACGGGGATGAGCCTCTTGCCCATGTGGCGCATAACCCGTCACAACTGAGATCCACAACGCAGAACTGGCCAGTAATACCAGCCAGGCCGATACGCTTGAAGAGGACAGGCCAGCGTCGAGAGTCGGCCCAGGCTCGACCTGCGAGGCAGACAGGTCAACTCTCGCGTGAAAGGAATTCCCCCAAACGCGCCAAAGCAGGCTCAAGAACGCTGCGGTCTGCCGCATAGCAGAGGCGGACAGATCCCTCCCCGCCTCTACCGAAGGCTACGCCGGGTGCCAGGCCGACGCGTTTCTCCAGAAGCAGCCGCTTGCAGAAATCGAATGAGTCGTTCAGCCCCTCGATCTTGGGAAAGAGATAAAACGCGCCCTCGGGGCTGGGGAGAACAACCCTGGGCATCGACTCCAGCACAGCTTGGCAGAAGGCCAGGTTTTCTTTCAGTGCCTCGACCATCGACCGAATCTCAGCCTCTCCCTCTCGCAACGCGACCTCACCGGCTTTTTGAACCATCGATGGCGCATGGGAAACAACGAACTCGTTCATCTCAGACGCCTTTCGAAGCAGGTCGGCACGTCCGGCAACCCAGCCCAGTCGCCAGCCGGTCATACAGTAGCTCTTCGAGAAGGAGTGTGCAACGACCACGGCGTCGTTTCGCTGGCACTTGCGAAGAATCGAAGGGGCAACCGGTCCGGCGTAGTACAAGCGTTCGTACACCTCATCCGCCAGCAACCAGAGACCCCGTTGCTGGCAGAACTGGAGCAGCCGCGTTTGGTCCTGTTCGGTGGCTACCCAGCCCAGGGGATTCGAAGGTGACGTGTAGACCAGCAGGCGCGTTCTCGAGTTGGTGGCAGCCTCGATTGCATCGAAATCGATCTCGTAGCGAGGCGCGCGGAGTGCCAACGGGATCTCCTTCGGCACAGCGGAGCAGAGCCTGACAATCGCAGAAGCATTCGGCCAGGCAGGGGTAAGCAGGATGGCTTCGTCTTCGGGATCGAGGAGGCAGCGCAGGGTCAGGTTTAAGGCCTGAACGCCCGAGGCCGTGACCACGATTTCCGATTCCGGATCAAGCTTGACGCGGTGGAGTTCTTCGTACTTTTCGGCAATGGCCTGCCGCAGGCTGGGAAGTCCAGCATTGTGGGTGTAAAAGGTGAAGCCTTCCTGAAGGGCCCGGACAGCCGCGTTCTTGATGTATTGCGGCGTCGGAAGATTCGATTCGCCGAAGTAGAGCTTCAATACGCCATCCATTTTGAAAGCGATGTTTGCCAGCTCGCGAATGCGCGACGGGGGTACATCGCCAATGCTGCGGGAAAGCTGAGCCTCAGCCACGTTGTCACCTCCTTGCCGACGAGATCGCATCTTGAGAAGACGGGCCGGCGCTGGATCAGCGCTAGCGTGCGTCATCCTCTTCAAACAGTTTTGCGAGACGATTTTCCAGAACATCGTCTGGCTCGAAGTCTTCGATCTGAAGGTAGTGAGCCGCAGCCAACTCCACAGCCCGGCGGGGAATCAGGCCGATGAGCTGGCTGCTCGCGATGGCCACGCCCAGCTTTTGGGCTTCAAGACGTACTCGCTCGAATACCTGATGGACAGGAGTCTTTTCGAAATCGGTGAGATTCATCGACACCTGGGCCTGCTGGCGTGCCTTCAATTCGATGCCGAGGGCCTTGACGTGAGGAAGCCCACCCCCAGACTCGCGGAGCGTTTTGGCGATGGCCCGCGCCACCGCGACGTCCGGGGTCTGGAGGTTGATGTTGTAAGCGATCAGCAGATTTCGAGCTCCGACCGCAGTCGCGCCCGCAGTGGGATGGAGCTGCCTGCCGCCAACATCGGGCTGGCGATCGACGCCCGCTGCGAGATCCTGGCGCAGCCCTTCAAACTGGCCCCGCCGGATGTTTTCAAGCCGGATGCGATCCGGCCGCTTGGCCGCAGCCTCGTAGAAATAGACGGGAACTTGAAAGCGGAGCCATGTCTGCTCTCCCACATGGTGGGCGATGGCAGCGCAGTCCTGGAGGGTGACCCGGCGCAAGGGAACAAACGGCACGACGTCGGCAGCGCCAATGCGAGGGTGTTTGCCGGTATGGCGATTTAGATCGATGAGTTCCGCAGCCTTGCCAATGCCGCGCAGCGCAGCCTCGCCGATGTGCTCCTTTGGGCCTGCAAAAGTCACGACCGACCGGTGATGGTCCACATCCATCTGGAGATCGAGGACCTGAATCGCCTCAACTGATCGAATGGCCGAGACAATGGCGTCTATGACCTTGAGGTTGCTGCCTTCGCTGAAATTAGCTACACACTCAACGAGCGTTTTCATTGAAAGTACGCTCGATAGGCGATCGGAAAGGATTTAGGACGCCCACGCGAGTCGAGCACAACGTGCAGTGTGGTCCCCGTGGCAAGGACGGCGTACGGCTCTTTGCGAACGACTTCGTAGCCAAAGCGAACCGTCCGTTTTCGGAACTGCTCCACGCGGGTGCGAATCAGCAGCACGTCGTCGTAGCGCGCCGGTACGTGGTAGCGGCACTCGGCTTCGGCAACCGCCAGGTACGCGTCGTTTGCCTGTTCGAAATCCCGGTAGGAGAACCCTCGCTGGCGGCAGAACTCGGCCCTTCCAACCTCGAACCAGACAAGGTAGTTGGCGTAATAGACCATGCCCATCTGGTCCGTCTCGGCGTAGCGCACACGAACTTCTGTCGAGACCCAGGAATCGGCATTGGCTGAAGATGCGGAAAAGCTGGGGTTCGGAGGGGCGGAAGTCATTGACTCGGTCACGCTGGCAGGGCTCGGAGCATTTGCGACCGTGACTGTCTCAGGGCTCACCCAAGATGGCGATTCGCCTTGTGGCCTCGGTCCCGGAAGGTGTGAAAGAATTGAAACTCAATGAAAGGGCCGCCTCCCGTCTCCACCTTGCACGGCGTATAAGGGGGAGATCAAGAGGGGGGCGTATCCTTATGCCACCGGATCCCCTTGCCGCGAAATGCGCGGCGTCCCCCTTCGTTAGGGAGACAAAGGCTTTTCTCCCTCCTCGCGGAACCGAAGCTTCAGTTTTTCACACTTCCGCGCAGACCGGTTGTTCGGCGGTCTGCGGAACAGCTCAGAGTGCTTCTGAACCGGGCGGCCTGGTTACTTCTTCGCTGCGGGCGCGGCGGCGGATGGGGCCAGGGCTGCATCAACCCGCTTGATGATGTCCTCGGTGATCTCGATGGCTGGGTCGAAGTAGATAACCTGGGAGTTCTGATTGGACGAATCCACAATCAGCGTGAAGTTGCCTTCATTGGCGTACTGCTGGACGAAAGGCCCAATTTTGTTTCCGATCCGCGACAGAATCTCGTTCTGCAACTGCCCGAATTCCTTTTGGGCATCGTCACCCGCCCGTTGGAGTTCTGTTCTTTTGGTATCGATGCTTCGGGTCAGGGCTGCCTTCGAATCGTCGTTCAAAGTTCTTCCCTGGCTCTGTAGTTGTCTCTCCAGCTCCTGGATTTCGGCGCCCTTCTTTTCCAGCTCCTCCCTCTTGGCATCGGCTTTCTTCTGGAAGTCTCCCAGGGCCTGCTTTCCCTCGGCACATTCGGAAATAGCCCTCAGGACGTTGAGCAAACCGAACTTCCCCGGGTTCTGAGCGAGGAGGCGGCCAGGCACGGCGAGAGCAAACACAAACAGCCAGAGCGTACATTTACTGTTGATCGGCATCGTTACTCCTTGTTGGGTGAAATAGAGGTGGGCCTGCCCATGCGGTCTATCATATACGGGTTCGACGAATCTTGGCTAGTGTAGTGTCCAAGAATTATACATAGCGTCTTAATTAATGCTGCATAGTCGGAATAGTGTTTTGTTGGGTTTTGACCACTGTTGCATCTGCGTTGAAACCGCCCGAACCAGCTCTTCCAGCTGGGAGAAGTATTGGTTGTGAGTGGCCAAGCGCCGGGCTAACTTCCAGACTCTTTCAATGGGGTTTAGGTCCGGGCTGTAGGAGGGCAG
>VFZK01000359.1 GCA_016871215.1 Acidimicrobiia bacterium
GGAATCATCGATTCAATCAAGCCCCACTGAGCCTCGTTGAGGTCACTGGGGTAGCTCTTGCGCTGCGTTTCAATCGGAGTCGACAGGGGAGACCTCGCTGTTGGTCTGGGTTCCCATGTTCTTTTAATGCATCGAATCTCACTTGTTCAGCGGTTTCCGATCTATCATCGGATTTTTAAACACCCTCTTACGAAGCAACGTATCCAAGGCATCCGAAATGCCGCGGCGTTGGGATAGCGATGGCATCATCCTTAGCGTTGATTGCTACCAAGTCCTTCGGGCCAACTCGAGCCACCACAGACTCACAGCTCCGCTCCTTCGATTCCAAAGCGGCAGTCGACTGCCGCAGAGTTGCGCTGGCGACCGACATCTCGGAAGTTCGCCAGTTTTGGACTGCGCCGGTCCTCTGGCGCTTTGGTTTGGGCGTGGCCGGCAGGATAGCTGAGCAACGGGTGCCGACCCCGATCACATCTCCCTGCTCATGCTCAGGAAAAGCGGCAGAGGACTGCCGCACTCCAAGACGCTGTGCGTCCGGTAGGCGCCTGTTTGCTCGCCTACTATCACGTGCGACACAGGCCAGTAAACGGCCTGTCACCTCAACCACGTCTCTCCATCAGCTCTGTTCGCAAGCCTGTGCTGCCCGCAATGGCTACCAGCGGGGCGATGGACAACCACCGACCCGTTTATCTTCAGTTCGCGATAGAGTAGGATTACCACCGTCGGCACCAAGCGAACCGCGCGTAGCAGCGAGGCCTCCACTCGAGTCGCCTGGCCGATACTCTCGCCACCCCCAATGAGCCTTCCGAATTTTCTCCAAGGCAATCGCCCCACTTGGGTCGAGGTCGATCTGAGCCTTCTTCAGCGCAATTTTCTTGGACTCCGCAACTGGCTGCCGCAGTCTGTGAAGATAATGCCCGTCATCAAGGCAGATGCCTATGGCCACGGCGCTGTCCCAGTCGCGTTGCGTTTGCAGAAGATGGGCGCCGATGCCCTGGCCGTGGCCATTCTGGAAGAGGCGCTTGTCTTGCGAGATGCCGGTGTCACTTGCCCGCTCCTGCTGCTCAACGGCTTCTGGCCCGGCCAGGAGAACGAGCTGATTCGCTGCCAACTGACGCCGGTGGTGTCTTGTCCAAACCTGTTGCAGCGCCTCGAGGAAGCGGCGGGACGGGCGAGGCAGCGAGTGGCTTACCACTTGGAGGTCGACACCGGCATGGCCCGGCTGGGCGTGGCTTGGGAAGACGCCGCCGCGCTGCGGGCAAAACATGCCTCGTCTGGCTGGGCACAATGCACCGGTGTTTTCACCCACTTCAGCACGGCTGAAGACGCCAGCAATCCTTTTACCCGGATCCAGTTGGAGCGCTTCACACAGGTCCTGTCGGCAGCCGCCGAACAAAGATGGCAATCGCGTTGGCGGCACGCTGCCAATAGCGCAGGCATTTTGAATTTCAGGGAAAGCTGGTTGGATGGCGTGCGGCCGGGGCTAGCCATTTACGGGGTCAATCCCCTGCCCGGACCACAGTCCCTTCTGAAACTGTCTCCCATACTGAGTTTCAAAACGCAGGTAATGCAGGTACGGACCTTGCGTCATGGACGGTCAGCCGGATATGGGAACACTTTCTGCGCCGAGCGGGATAGCAGGATCGCGACGCTGCCCGTGGGATACGCAGACGGTGTGGCGCGCGAACTGTCGAACCGCGGGCAAGTTCTGATTCGAGGAAAGCGCCTTCCGATCGTCGGCAGAATCAGCATGGACTTGACGTTGGTCGATGCAACTGAAGCCATGGGAGTTGAAACAGGAGATGAAGTTGTCTTGATCGGAACACAGAGGGGAGAGACGATCCTCGTCGAGGAAGTGGCTGCCTGGGGCCGCACCATCCCGTACGAAATCCTCGCCCGAATTGGCGGCCGGGTTCCACGAGTGTACTTAGGCAGCGACTCCACATAAGGGAAATGTCTTCGTCGCATGGGGCTGTCATCGACCATTCGCCATAATAGAATCTCTGTGTCGCTGCTGTGCCTCTTGCCGCCAAGCCGATGTTCCGTGTGACCTCTTACAATGCCGCAGGCGATCAGTAGGGGTGAGTTCTGATGACCAAGCCAAGATCTGCCTTCATCTGCCAGAACTGCGGCTATGCTGCCAGTAAGTGGCTGGGAAGATGTCCCGACTGCGGCGAGTGGAACTCTATTGTCGAAGAGCTGGTGCACCCTTTGGGCGCCAAAAAACCCGGTGGGACACTCGGCGGCAGCTCGGCCGCAACGCCGTTTCACGAGGTGTCCAGCCAGGAGTACACCCGCTTCTCGTCGGGGCTGCCCGAGTTTGACCGGGTGCTGGGCGGCGGAATTGTTCCCGGTTCGCTGGTGCTGCTGGGAGGAGACCCAGGAATCGGCAAGTCGACCTTGTTGCTGCAAGCGGCGGAGTTCATGCAGCGGCACGGCAGGCGGCTGCTGTACGTGTCCGGAGAGGAATCGGAACGGCAGATCAAGATGCGTGGCGACCGGTTGGGCATTCAGCCCAGCCACCTGTTTCTGCTGACGGAAACATGCCTCGAGCGCATCCTCGAAACCGTGGATCAGTTGCAGCCTGAGGTCATCGTATTAGACTCGGTCCAGACTGTTTTTTCCGAGAAGTTGGGTTCGGCGCCCGGCTCGATCAGCCAGGTTCGAGAGGTCGCCACCCAGTTTCTGTTGCTCAGCAAGCAGCGCTCAATTCCCGCCTTCCTGGTCGGCCACATCACCAAAGATGGCGCCTTGGCAGGGCCCAAGTCTCTTGAACACATCGTCGACACCGTGCTATATTTCGAAGGCGAAAGGTATCACAGCCATCGAATCGTTCGGACTGTCAAAAACAGGTTTGGCGCCGCCAATGAGCTGGGCGTCTTCGAAATGACGAGCGAAGGTTTGATACCCGTCGACAACCCCTCCAAGCTTTTTCTTTCTGAAAGACCCGCCGGCGCTTCTGGTTCTGTTGTTATCGGCTGTGTTGAAGGGTCGAGACCGATTCTCGTTGAGCTGCAGGCACTCGTGAGCGGAGCCAACTACGCGAGTCCGCGCCGGATGGCAGCCGGGGTCGATCCAAACCGGGTGTCGTTGCTACTGGCGATGCTCGACAAGCGATTGGGCATGCAACTGGGTGGCAGTGACGTATATGTCAATGTGGCTGGAGGACTAACGGTGGACGAACCTGCCGCCGATTTAGGCATCGTGGCCTCCATTGTTTCCAGCTATCGCAATCGCGCTGTTGCGCAAGACCGCGTGATTTTCGGTGAAGTAGGATTGGCGGGCGAAGTCCGTGCCACCAGCCAAACTCCGCTTCGGATTCGAGAAGCCGCGTCGATGGGATTTCGACAATGCATCCTGCCTCACAACAGCCTGCCCAGGCAGGAGCAGCAGCCCGAGATTGAACTCATCCCGGTTCGGACCGTACAGGAGTCGATGGAAGTCTTGTTCGATTAGCCGCTCTGCGCCGGACCTTGGTGCAGGCGCGTCTTGTTTATGCCAGCGACCACTCTGGGCTGGCTTTCATAAGGAGGTGAAGCCGCTTGCTCGACATGGCTGTCGTACGCTTCGTTTTCGGAGTCGTTCTGACTGTTACGGCCTATTACTTCCAGCCCTTTGGGCTCTCCCCGCTCCTCTCCGTCATTTACGGGCTCATCGCCTCGGCGGCCATCATTCTGTTTGAGGTTCGACTGCGGAAGGTCTCGTTGAAGCGCCTGATCGGTGCGGCAATCGGATCGACACTCGGGTTCTTCGCTGCCACCATGATCAGCTCGATGTTGGCCAAGACGTCCGTTGAGCCACGGACCCTTTCTTTCATTCAAATCAGTCTGTTTCTGTTGATGGGATACGTTGGCTTGGTTTCTGGCGCCAGCAAGGGTGATCTGCTCAATCTCTCTGCGCTGGGCGGGCTTTTTGGTGGCGAGCGCCCCGCCAAGCGGAGTTACAAGATCTTGGATACGAGTGTGATCATCGATGGGCGCGTCGCCGACATCTACGAAACGGGATTCGTAGACGGCATTCTGGTCATTCCCCAGTTTGTGCTCCGTGAGCTGCAGCAAGTGGCCGACTCCGCCGATTCGATGAAGCGCAATCGGGGACGGCGCGGGCTCGATATTCTGCAGCGCATCCAGAAAATGGCAGGACTGAACGTACAGGTTGTCGAGACGGACTACCCAACCATTCGCGAGGTCGATCTGAAACTGATCGAACTGGCCAAAGAGATCGAAGGGAAGATCGTCACAAACGATTTCAACCTGAACAAGGTCTCACAGCTTCAGGGTGTCGAAGTGCTGAACATCAACGAACTCGCAAACTCCCTCAAACCTGTCGTGCTCCCTGGGGAAGTCATGAAAGTGTTTATCCTGAAGGAGGGCAAGGAATACAACCAGGGGGTGGCCTACCTGGATGATGGCACGATGGTGGTCGTCGACAACGCGCGCAAGATGATTGGCAAGACCATCGACACTTCCGTGACAAGCGTGCTCCAGACCACGGCAGGCAAGATGATCTTCGGCCGCTATGAGGAACGGTCGCACAACCGCGCAGAGCCGGTCGCGACTCAACCCGCGACTCAACCGACAACCCACCCATGAAAGTCGTCGCGATCATTCCTGCTGCCGGGGAGGGGACGAGGATGAGAACCACCAGCCCCAAGCAATTCCTCTCTCTGGCGGGCGTTCCCATTCTTGTCCACACCCTGCGCAAGTTCTCCCGATGCCCCTCGGTTAACACGGCCATTGTCCCAATGCGCAAGGCAGACATTGCCGCATTCGAGCCGGTAATCGAAAGGGAGGGGCTTCTGGGATTTACGCGACTCGTTCCGGGAGGCATCCACCGGCAGGATTCCGTTTACTGTGGGTTTCAGGAAGTGGACCCGGGCACGGAGGTTGTCGTCGTACACGATGCCGTGCGGCCATTCGTCGAACCGCAGTCGATCGATGCCGTCATCACAGAGGCATCTTCTTCGGGTGCGGCGATTCTGGCGATTCCGTGCACAGACACGATCAAGCAGATCGACAAGACGCATATCGTCACGACCCTTCCTCGCGACAAGATCGTGCTTGTTCAAACCCCGCAGGCTTTCCGTTACAGCGTCCTGAGGGAGGGGTTCGAAAAAGCTCAAGCTGAAAACTTCTACGCGACTGACGAGTCCTGTCTGGTCGAGAGGTTGGGTTACCCGGTGACCGTATTGCGCGGCAGCGAAACCAACATCAAGATCACGAAGCCTGGCGACCTGCCCTTGGCAGAGCTGCTAATGCGCCAGGAACAGGCAGCAGCCAAAGCTTAGCCCTACCGAGGAACTTCAAACCGTCGGATCGGCGCGCTCGTTGTACCGCCCTGAGGACCGGCTGAAGCCAGGACTACAAACTTAACTTGAAGGACTTCGTCGCAGCCTAGCGGGAGTTCGAGACTAACCTTGCAACTAGACCAGCAAGGTCAAACTCGCTTGGTGTCCCGCCTTCAGGCGGAACTTCGTCGGAAGCTGCGCTCGCCGCTGGAATCCGCCTACGCAAGCTCTCGAAGCGACACCCCCTCTAAACAGGGCTCCGTCAAAGTCTCCCAAGTGTAAGAAATAAGGGGGCAGTAAATCGCCACTGGCTTTTTGCGCGCCGATTTGCTAGGCTGCCGGCATGAGCGATGAGCCAGTCGCTGATCCGTTCTGCCAA
>VFZK01000360.1 GCA_016871215.1 Acidimicrobiia bacterium
CCGGCACCAGCAAGTGGAACAAGATTGAACATCGCATGTCTTGTCACATCACAGCAAATTGGCGGGGTCGGCCGCTAAGCAGTCTGGCAGTGATCGTCAACCTGATCGCCTCGACCACCACCCGGACAGGATTGACCATCCAGGCCGACCTGGACCTGGGGACATATGAAAAAGGTATCCGGGTATCCAAAGATGAAATGGCAAGACTTCAATTGAAGCCAGCCGACTTTCACGGCGAGTGGAACTACACGATCACATCCAGAAATCCAGCGGTAACGTAACTCATCACGTCTCGTCATCAAACATAATTGGTGCAGTTTATTAATTTACGTCTCCTTATGGAAGTCAAGACTGGGATCGCAATTGACTACCTGCTGGCTGAAGGCGATGGAATAGCCCGTCAGTCCTTCTCCCAGAGCGATCCAGTTCTTGCTGAGTTGCTCTGAATATTCACCCGTGACCATCGCGGGGTGAATAGTGTCGTTCTTCTTGTTCTTGAGGTAGACGACGCCGGTCGTGAAGGGGACAACCGACTTCAGTTTCGTGCAGATGATCCGCAGCGTGTCTTCCAGGTTGAGGCTCTTGCCGACTGTCTGGAAGATCTCATGCAGTGCGTAGATCTCCCGATGTGTCGAGGCGATTTCGGTGAATCCTTTTGTGCGAAGCCACAGCTTGTGCTCCTGCTCGCTGTCTTGCGCAGTGGTGGGCAAAGATGTCTTGCCCACCTGCTTGTTCGTGTCGAGCAAAGCCACTTCTTGAGCCGTGCTTTCAGCGACGGACAAGAAGGCTTTGACGACCTCAGCGTCGAACGAAGTGCCGGCTTCGTCGTGGATCAGGGCGATGGCATCCTGGATAGAGAGCGGCGTGCGATAGGTTCGTTGCGCAGTCAACGCGTCGAACGTGTCGGCAACGGCGAGAATCTTGGAGCCGAGCGGGATTTCATGCCCTTGGAGTCCGAAGGGATAACCGCTGCCGTTGACGCGCTCGTGGTGATAACGAATGATGGGGACGACTGGGTACGGGAAGTGGATCGGTTCGAGAATGTTCGCGCCGATTTCCACGTGGCTCTTCATCTTGGAGACTAATGTCCGGACAAACTTTGCCGATAAATGGGACAAATCCTAAGTTTTGGGATGGGAACGATGGCCCAATACAAAGAAGTGATGAACATCCGGGAGGCGTCCCAGTACCTCGGTATCTCACCAGACACGCTCTACAAGTATGTGGCCATGGAGCGAATTCCCGCTTTCAAATTGGGTAATCGTTGGCGGTTCAAGAAGACGGTGCTGAACGAGTGGATGGAAGTGAAGAGCCGAAAGAACACGGTTCGAAAAAGGTAAAGTCTGGCTCACTGCAACACGATAGAGGGTTGTTGAATTTCGGGTTAGGGGACACCAACCGTGCAATTGTTCTCAAGGCAGAAGCCTCTGGTGGGTTTGGATATCGGATCGAGTTCCGTCAAGGCAGTCGAGCTTCGCCGGGTCAAGAAGGGGTTCGAGTTGATCCACGCGGGACTTGAACCGCTCGCCTCGGATACGGTGGTTGACGGCGCCATTATGGACGCCTTGTCTGTTTCCGAGTCCATTGGCAAGGTATTCTCCAGCCAGAAGATCAAGACCAAGACCGTCGCTACTTCCGTTTCAGGCCACTCGGTTATCGTCAAGAAGATCCCTCTGCCAGCGATGAGCGATGAAGAGTTGGAGGAATCGATTCAGTGGGAAGCTGAGCAGCACATTCCCTTCGACATAGCCGATGTGAACCTCGATTACCAAGTCCTGAGTACCGGGTCCGCTGGGTCCACCGAGGTCTTGCTGGTCGCTGTCAAGAAGGACAAGATCCTTAACCATACGAACGTGATCACCCAGGCAGGCAGGGTGCCGCTCGTGGTGGACATTGATGCTTTCGCCATTCAGAACGCCTACGAGACGAATTACAACCCTGCGCCGAACACCACGACGGCTCTGCTTAACATCGGGGCAAGCATCATGAACATCGTGGTGACCCGAGGCGGCATGCCACTGTTCACCCGCGACGTCTCCGTGGGCGGCAACCAGTTCACCGATGCCTTGCAGAAAGACATGAACTTGAGTTTTGAAGAGGCGGAGCAAGTCAAGCAAGGCAAGTCGATCGCAGGCGTGCAGAGCGAGGGCGTTGCCTCTCTGGTTCAGTCCGTTTCTGAGGTATTGATGCTGGAAATCCAGAAGACATTCGATTTCTTCCGGGCGACAACTGCTGGCGAGCAACTGCAGCGAATCTACGTCAGTGGCGGGTGTGCCAAAGTTGAGGGATTCCTGGACCTGTTGCAGAGCCGGTTGGGCTTGCCCGTCGAGATGTTGGACCCTTTCCGAAACATCGCTGTTGCCAAAGGCATCGATCTGGCTCGCCTTGATGAGGTTTCACCGAGCATGGCTGTGGCCGTGGGGCTGGCGCTGAGGAGCTTCGACAACTAGATGATTCGAATTAATCTCTTAGGCAGAACGACCAAGCTGAAGGCTGCCAAGACACGGAAGGTCAGCACTGCTTCCAATCAAACGCTGATGGCTGTGATGGCCGTGGCGGTTGTGTTGATGTCGGTGGGGATCATCTACTTCTGGGAAAGGATTCTGGTCCAAAAGGACGAGGAATTGAGCCGGCAGATCATGCTGGCAAAGAAGGAGAAGGTCCGGCAAGAAGGGATGTTGAGGGAGAACGAAGTCTTCGAAAAACGCCGTAAGCTTTTGGAAACGCGTATCAACGTAATCGAGTCTCTCAAGAAAAATCAATCGGGCCCAGTGCAGGTGTTGGACCTGCTCAGCGATTGCGTCCAGCGTTCCCAAGGCGTTTGGTTGAAAGACCTGGTGCAGAAGGGGAACCTGATCACCCTCAATGGCACGGCAATGGGAACTCCAGATGCGGTCGCCGACTTCATTACCAATCTGTCGCGAGTCGGGCATTTCAAGAATGTGAACCTCGTCAACCTTCAAGAGCTCGACAGCAACTACTCGTTCTCGATTTCCTTTGAAGGCAACATCGTTGCCCAGGGCGACTCAGCTTCCTGAGGACGCACAGGGTCCTCGCTCATGGCCATCGATCTTAATCTGAAGAGTCTGAACAACCTTCCCTGGTATGGGCAGCTGGGGATTTTTTCCATCTTTGGAATCATCATCGCAGGACTCGGCTGGTACTTCTTCATATCCGGGTTGAGCGAGCAGATCGCGGTAAAGCAGGCCCAGCTGGACGGCCTGAAAGTCGAGATTCAGCGCGGGCAGGCTGTGGAGCAAAAGCACCAAGAGTTCCTGGCCCAGAACAAGCAACTTCTCAACAAGCTCACCACGCTCAAGATTATTCTGCCCGAAGCCAAGCAGACCGATCAGTTGCTGCGCGAAGTGCAGGAAAGTGCCGTTGCTTCGAACCTGCAGATCAGAAAGTTCCAGCCGTTGCCGGTCAACCAGAAGGACTTTTTTTCGGAGTGGCCGATTAACCTCGAAGTCGATGGCACCTATCATGCACTTGGCGCCTTCTTCGACAAACTCAGCAAGTTCTCTCGAATCGTGAACGTTTCCGATGTGAAGATTGTGGAAAGCAAAAGGCCAGGCCGAACAATCTCTACGACCTGCGTCGCCACGACCTTTGTGTACAACGAAGAGAAGGACAACGCAGAAATGCAGAAGGCTCTTACGGCGAAGAAAAAATGAAAGAAAAGATCTTGGCAGGGCTCACGCTGTGGCTCGCAGTTGCGCCTGTCGGCGCCCGAGCGCAGCAGACCAGCAAATCAATATCATCCGACAAAGCTCCAGCGGTTGCCCCGCAACCGGCGCCGCCGCAGCTTCCGCCGAGCCAAGCTGTCGTCGTTCCGACTTACAAGTACGAGGCGAAAGGCCGGCGCGATCCGTTTCGGAGCCTGGATGTTTCCGAGACGATTCAGGCATCCACGGCGCCGGTCGTGCGCCCGCCTGGTTTAAGAGGCCAGCTGGTTTCCGAGATCAACTTGGCCGGGATTGTGAAATCCAAGAATCAGTATATGGCCATGGCAACGGGATATCGCGGGAAAACGTATTTTCTTCAGCCGAACGACGAGTTGTACGACGGAAAGGTGGTTGAGATCAGAAGCGACGCCGTCGTGTTCAACCAGACGCTGACTGACGGCCAACGCAGGAAACTATCTCAAAGAGTGGTCAAGAGACTCTACCCGACTCGAGGAGAAGGCAATGATACGAAGTAGACATTTCTGCAGGGTCGCGGCCATGGCCCTCTTTGCTTGGGGAGGCAGCTGCCCGGCTGCATCGGCTCAGACGTCTTTCCCTTCTGACGGGCCAGTTCTATTGCAGGAACTGTCGTTCACCAGCAGCAGCGACCGAACGAATGTCGCTGTCCGAGCCAGTCGGCCATTCGATTACACATCCTACTACCCGAACCCCCGACTTTTCATACTGGACATCACCGGTGCACAGTCGAGCTTGGAGAAGAACTTTGTCGATTTCAAGACCAACCAGGTGGAGTTTGCCAGCGTGTCGCAGATTGGCGATGCGCCGAGGCCGATGGTACGTGTCGAGTTCAATCTAGCTCAGGCCATTCGCTATTCGCTGAAACCCGATGGCAATCGATTGTTCGTGACCTTCAAACCTTTCAATGCTTCTGAAGCTGAGGACAGGCCTGAACCCGGGAGGACTGCGGCCAGCGTGTCACCAATCAAGGCTGCTCCAGCACAGCCGACGGTACCAGGCGGGTTGCAGCTCCAAGAGGATGGAAAGGAAATCGAACTGCTGTTGCCAACAACAAACAAGGCTACAGTTAAACATTTTGAGTTGCAGGCTCCGACCCGGCTGGTGATTGACGTCAGCGGATCCGTTTACAACGTGTCTCAACATGCCATCAGGGTGAATTCGGACTTGATTCGCAAGATTCGGTTCGGCTACGGCGATACGGAACAGGGTAAGTTGGTACGTTGTGTGTTCGACCTCTCGCGGAAGGCTGCTTACGCTGTTGAGCCTGTTGAAGGTGGCGTGTCCATTCGCTTCCAGAAAGCAGCCTCGGTAGCTGCAGCGCCGAGGAAGCCGATCAGTTCGGGTGCAACCGCAAGTCCTGTGACATTACCAGCGGCTCTGGCAGAGTCCGCTGAGCCCGTTTCGACGACTGGCCTCCCGGCAGTGAGCTGGCCCGACCTGACGTACTTGATGACCGGCTTTGCTGGCTTAGCGGCGCCCCAACCTCTCGTGGCGCCGAGCGTGTCGGTGCCGGAAGGCGTCACGACATCCGCCCAGATTGATCCCAAAGACGCCCGGTTGGACACGGGCTTGGTCCGGAGTGCTCTTCCTCAGTGGAGGCATCCGCTACCGCCACCGGAGTCTGCGATTCGCCGCCCAGCTGCGATCCAGGTCGCCGAGACGCTGCCGCCTCCCGTTCTGTTTGCGGTGCCGGAGCCTCCAGGAGAAACAGGGGTGCTGTGAAAAAATTGAATTTCCGAAGGGGGGCTCTCCTCTGGAACCGGTTTTTTTTGAAAACCGGTCAGGGAATTTTGATTCTCAACTCGCTTCAGGTCATGACTAAGGCTACTTGCTGGCCGCTGGGCCCCATCTCCGGGCTTCCCAACGACCCCAGACACACTTCTCCCTCAGCCGCCGGCTAAAGCAGCTTGGCGCTGGGGTCGCCACCGGAGACGGATCCAGTGTTGAATGTTATAGGT
>VFZK01000361.1 GCA_016871215.1 Acidimicrobiia bacterium
GTCGAGCTGTTCTTCAAGTGGATCAAGCAACATCTTCGAATCAAAGCGTTCTATGGAACCAGCGAGAACGCCGTCAAGTCTCAAGTCTGGATCGCCGTTTCCATTTACGTCCTAGTCGCGATCGTGAAAAAACAGCTCAATCTCAACTTCAGTCTCTACACAATTTTGCAAATTCTGAGTCTGACTTTGTTCGAAAGAAGGCTGATTTTACAGGTACTTTCAGAGATTGAGCCCGCACCTGCTCAGCGGCCTATGAGCAAACAACTGAACCTATTCAACTTATAGTTGGACACTAGTGGTTCCTAATCTTTAATGTCACAAATCAGTATACAAATAGCTAGATCAGCGAGTGTTATGAGTTTAGCGACCATGCTCAGCCGGATCTTGGGACTCGTCCGCGAGCAGCTCATCGCCACGCTCTTCTCGCGGACCGCGACGGATGCCTTCTATGTTTCGTTTCGCATTCCGAATCTACTGCGTGACCTGTTCGCCGAAGGTGCGATGAGTTCGGCGTTTATCCCGACGTTCACCGAATATCTCAAAAACCGAAGCAGGAAAGAAGCCTGGGAGCTCGCTTCGAATGTCATGAACCTCTTGCTGGTGGGTCTAAGCGGAGTCGCCTTGCTTGGGATCCTTGGCTCTCAGATATTGGTCGGAAGGTTCGCTGGAGAGTTCGCCGCTACGCCAGGCAAGTTTGAGCTCACCGTGCTGTTGACACAAGTCATGTTTCCGTTCCTGCCGATGGTGGCTCTGGCAGCGGTGCTAATGGGCGTCCTCAATTCCCAGGGGACGCTCTTTGTTCCAGCCTTGGCTCCAGCTCTGTTCAATGTGGGTTCGCTGGCGGTTGCGTTAGCCCTTTATCGGTGGCTGCCCGCTTGGGGTTTCGACCCGGTTCTCGGGATGGCGATTGGGACGTTGCTTGGAGGGGCCTTGCAGCTGTGCATTCAACTGCCGGCCCTCGTGAAAAAGGGTTTCGTCTACTCTGCGGTTCTGACACTGCGCCATCCGGGTGTCCGCCAGATTCTGCTACTGATGGGTCCCGGAACCATCGGACTGGCTTCCACCCAAATCAACATCCTTGTCAACACCTGGCTGGCGACCAGTCAAGGGGAAGGGCCGGTTTCTTGGCTGAACTACGCCTTCCGCCTGATGCAGTTTCCTCTAGGGCTTTTCGGTGTGTCGATTGCGGCAGCCACACTGCCGAGGTTGTCGGCCCATGTGGCCGATGGGGAACTGGAGGGACTCCGCAAAACGCTGGCGTCGGCAATGCGCCTGGTCTTGGTCATCAATATTCCTGCCTCGTTTGGGCTCGCTTTTCTCAGCGGCCCGATCATCGCGCTGGCGTACGAGCACGGCAAGTTCGGCCCCGCGGACACGTTGGCAACAGCGCGTGCCCTCGTCTTCTACTCGGTCGGTCTGTTTGCCTATTCGGGCATCAAAGTCCTGGTACCGGCGTTTTACGCGCTCGGGCGCCCGCGCGTTCCGGTGATCATCAGCTCGGTTTCGGTTGCCATCAACATCGCGCTCAATTTCTGGTTGGTGGTGCCTTTGGGGTACTTGGGACTGGCACTATCGACCTCGCTGTCGGCGATCGGAAACCTGGTGCTTCTGTTCTGGCAGTTGCGAAAGTCTGCCGCGGCCTTCTCAGTCGTGGAGATCTTCATCCTTGGGTTGAAAATGGGTGCCGCTTCTTTGGGAATGGGCCTTCTGGCATTACAGACTCAAGCCCGGGTCGCGGCGTCCGTGTCGGACGGAAGTGTCGCCTCGGAAGCGCTGGTCCTGGGCTTGGCGATAGCTATCGGTATTGCAGGACTGTATGCGGCGTGTCGGCTGATGCGGGTCGAGGAAGTCGAAACGATGCGAACAGCAGCGCGAAGAAAACTGGCTGCGCTATTCGGAGGCTCCTGAGCTTGCGGCTGCATGTCGTCGCAACGACATTTCCTCAAGAAGTTTCTACGCTTCCTCCTCCAACAAACTGAACGATCTCTAGTTTGTCCCCTTCTTCGAGCCGCTGCTGCCGCCAATGCTCCCGTTTGACGATCTTCAGATTGTGCTCGACGGCTAGCCTCTCTGCTGGAAGCCGCAGCGATTCCACCAAATCCTGAATCGACTGTCCTGGAGCGATTTCGGCGGGTTCGCCGTTAAGCAGGATTGCGGTCACAATGCCTCACCTCCGCCGCCGAACCAGGTATTTCACTTCATCGTTTCCCACAGCAGTCGAAACCTGAATGATCAGCGCTGCACTCCCCCCAGAGAAGATCGGGAGGCTGAAGCTCATCCGCAAACTCCCGAACTGGTCCGTCTTCCCGGCATATAGCCTGGGCGAGAACGTTGTTCCGATCAACTTGATGACGACTTGCACATTCTCGAGCCGGATGCGTCCCTGCCTGCTTTGAACGTAAAGCTCCAGATCGACCTGATCTCCAGCCACGAAGTCCTTGGAGCCCAGAAGACAGATTTCCACACCGGCTTCAGGGACGGCGTCGTTAATGTCGACTGCTAAGACTTGGGAAAATCGGTCGGGCCGTGTTGTGGAAAGGAGTGGACCCTGTGAAGTTGTGCGCGCCCTCATTGGCGTGACGGGAGGCACGTCCAGAGGTAGTCGAGCTTCAGATTCGGGCGAGGCAGGCTCGATGCGCTTCGGCTCGACCTCCAGGCGGGCCGTCGTAACGGCTGCCGACTCAGGGGCAGGTTGGACATCCTCCGGCTTGCGAGTTGGCGGAGCATCGGCGGCAGGCGTCAGCGGGAAAAGGAAATCTCCTTCGACGAACGGTTCCAGTGCCATCCCCTTCCGGCACTTTCCCCGTTTAATCGCTCCCACAATCTGGCGATGTTGGAAATCGAGGATCCTCTGCAGGAGTGCCTCGCTGAAGCGGCCCGAGGTGAGGAAATCCTCATAGCGAACGCGGAAGGCGTCTAAGATAGCGCCTTTGACGTAAATCAGCGACAAAAGCAAGGGGTTCTTGACCCCTTTGTCTTCGGTCTGGACGTGGTAGACCGTGTCGCCATGTTTCACATCTGTGTTGAACCCGGTGATCATAGAGACCCGGCCGGCAAGATCTTCGGTGCACTCTGAGGCACCCGAACTCGCAAGTCAAGAAGCTGCGCGCGAAGCAGCGCGGCTAGTATACGCAATCTCCTGCGGACTTGAAAAAAATGTTGACAATAGTCCTGCTGGTCGTTATCGTCGCGGCGCTTCCGACACGCGGTATCCGAAAAGTTCGCAAGGGCTCTGAACCCGCATCTGCCGCCTTCTTTGGATATTCACGACACCGATACCCTAAAGCTTTTCGTCGGGTACTATCTCAACTTTACAGACTGCGCCCGTTGCGTTCACTCACACCGGCGCTACGCATGTCTGGCGGGGGTGAAGATCGCTTTGGAAGGCTGCCCGACCCGGCGCTCGAAACGTCGAGCGGTAGCTGCCGGGAGTTCCGCAGAAGGGCGCTGTTTTCCGCCCAGCTGGCCTAATTCATGATCTCCGATCGACTTCTCGCAGAGTTTGACTCCATCGTCCGGAACTATCCCGTCCGGCGTTCGGCGCTGATCCCGATTCTTTTGACCACCCAGGAGCACTTGGGTTACCTGTCAGACGAGTCGATTGCCGCTATTGCGCGGTACCTGAACCTCCCCGCGATCGACGTGTACGAGGTCGTCACCTTTTACAGCATGCTGCGGAGGCATCCTGTAGGCAAGCACCATATTCAGGTGTGTACGAACATTTCGTGTCTGCTGTTGGGTGGAGAGGAGATCTTCGAGCGCGTCTCCAAACGCCTCGGCATCAAGGAAGGTGAGACGACCAGCGACGGCCAGTTTTCGCTGGCCGAGGTCGAGTGTTTGGGAGCGTGCTGCAACGCGCCGGCCATGCAGGTAAACTACACCTACTACAACGATCTGACTGCCGAGAAAGTCGATCAGATTCTCCAGGCATTGCAGAAACCGGAAGAACGCTGAAGAGCGCTATTGCCGCGCACGGGTTGCCGCACTTATGGAAATCGCCGTTTTTCTCTTTCTCTCAGGCATCGCCATCGTAGCGGCGGCTAACATCCTCGTCCAGCGCCATCCGATCTACAGCGCGCTCTCGCTGATCGTGACTTTCGTCGCGCTGGCCGGGATCTACATTCAGATGCACGCCGAATTCATCGCCGTCATGCAGATTGTCGTCTACACCGGGGCCATCATGGTGTTGTTCATCTTTGTGATCATGCTGCTGAATGCCGGTGCGGAGCAGAAGGTGCCCGACAAGGTTCACGTCGTGAAGTACTTTGGCCTGCCCCTGGCGAGTCTGCTCATCTTCGAGGCCGGGCTCACCGCCTCGCGCACTTTTGATGGCGAAGGCATTCCGGTCGAGTCCGCCTCGATCAATCTGAGCGGCAACACGGAGATGATTGGGCGGGCGCTCTACACCCAGTATGCGCTGCCTTTCGAGGTGACTTCAGTCTTGCTGCTGGTTGCCATCGTGGGCGCCATCGTCATGGCGAAGAAGGAGCTTTGATTTCCCGATGATCCCGCTCGGCTTCTATCTTGTGGTCAGCGCCATCCTCTTTAGCATTGGCGCCTACGGGTTCTTGATCAAGCGCAACATCATTACCCTCTTCATGTGCATCGAGCTGATGCTCAACGCCGTGAATCTGTCGTTCGTTGCGTTTGCACGCTACTATGCTCTGCTCGACGGGCAGGTGTTTGTCTTTTTCGTCATGGCGGTCGCTGCAGCTGAAGCAGCCGTTGGGCTCGGCATCATCGTCGCGCTCTTTCGCAATCGCCAGACCCTGAACGTCGACGAAACCAATCTGATGAAATGGTGAAGGCGCTGCAGCCGCTTTTTTTTCCGAATTCCCGATGACTCTTTCCCTAACCCTCCTCACACTGGTGCTCCTTCCCTTGGCCGGGGTTCTGGTCAATGGCTTGGCGGGCAAGCGTCTGTCGAAGCGGGCGGTAACCCTTGCAGCGTGCGGCTCCACAGGTCTCTCGTTCTTGCTGGCACTGGTGGCCTTTGCGCAGCTGCTCACGACCCCGGCCGAGCAGATTCAACATTTCGACTTCAATTACTTTCGCTGGATCCAGGCTGGCGCCTTCATCGCCAACTTCGGGTTCATGTTCGATCAGCTGACAGGTGTGATGATTCTGGTCGTCACCGGAATCGGCTTCCTCATTCACATCTACTCGGCCGGCTATATGGCACATGAAGAGGGCTACTACCGCTTCTTTACTTATCTCAATCTCTTCATGTTTTCGATGCTGATCCTGATTCTCGCCAACAATTTCCTTCTCATGTTTGTCGGGTGGGAAGGTGTGGGGCTCTGTTCTCATCTGCTGATCGGATTTTACTTCCACAAGAAAAGTGCTAGCGACGCAGGAAAGAAAGCCTTCATCGTGAACCGCGTGGGCGATTTCGGATTCACTCTGGCGGTCATCCTGGTCTTCTGGACTTTTGGCAGCATCGATTTCCACACCGTCTTCAGCCAGGCGAAAGCCCTGAGCCTCGAACCCCTTGGAACGGCCGGCGTTCTGACAATCATCTGTCTTCTCTTATTCATTGGAGCGACGGGGAAATCGGCGCAGGTGCCGTTGTATGTGTGGTTGCCGGATGCGATGGAGGGGCCGACGCCGGTCAGTGCGCTGATCCATGCGGCGACGATGGTGACGGCTGGGGTTTACA
>VFZK01000362.1 GCA_016871215.1 Acidimicrobiia bacterium
TTGGCAGAACGGATCAGCGACTGGCTCATCGCTCATGCCGGCAGCCTAGCAAATCGGCGCGCAAAAAGCCAGTGGCGATTTACTGCCCCCTTATTTCTTACACTTGGGAGACTTTGACGGAGCCCTGATAAACTAATTTCCTGTTATTGTCCGGTTAGTTGTTGGACACTACGCTAGCGTCACTTCTGTCGAGTCGAACCTGAAGAGTTCCAGCATATCTTCGACAATCTTCACCGTGGACCGGCCTGAGGCGAGTCCTCCCTCGATCATGGTGTGGAGGTCCGAGCTGTGTTCATCGGTTAGGACGTCTTTCAGCAGCTGCAGCGCCATGATCATGGTCGAGATTGGGGTCTTCAAGTCGTGCACGAGCATGGCTGTGAAGTCGGCCTTGATGCGATTCAACTCCCGCAGCTTCTCGTTCGCTTCCTCAACCGCGCGCGTCTGGCTGCGCAGCCGGGCCTCAAGGGCTTTGGCTTCCGTGATGTCGCGCATGATCCCCCGGGCGCCCGAAGCTCCTTCTCTCACAACCTCGTCGGGGCTCCACCCGTGCAGCGGGCTTTCACCCACGCCTAGGTCGAAAGGACAGAGATGATTGACCAATCCTCCGGCCGGCGTCTGCGGGCCACAGCCCTGATCGAGATCCAAGCCCTTTCGATCGGAGTCGCCTGCCAGGACGCTGCGCATCGCGTCCTGGCAGGCTTTCAACCTGTAGAATCATCCTTTCAGCAGAATCAAGCTCGGTGTTCAAAAAAAGGGCGAGCGCGCTGTTCCTCGGCTGGTTGCGCCGCGCAGCAGCCCTACTGCCCGACGGCGTCCGAAACGGCCTTTGCCACTTGCCGCAGCAACTGGCTCGGGTCGTTGTCCAGTGGCCGGTTCGTGAAGAGCACGAAAGCAAGCTTTCGATTGGGATCGGCCCAGCAGAGGGTACCCGTAGCGCCGATGTGGCCGAATACTCTGGCGGGCGCACCGTCGTAGAGCGCATTCTCTCCCAACGCCCAACCCAGCCCCCAAGGCTTGTCCAGCTGCGCGTTCTGGTTGGCAATCATCGACTCCGCGAGTTCGGGCTTTAGAACGGGTCGTTTACCGTCCAGCATCGCTTGCAGAAGACGGTTGATGTCTCCCACGGTGCTGTGCATGCCGCCCCAGGGAGCGCCGAGCCTTCTCCAGTAAGGGCTGTTCCAGTTCCACGAGGCGTCAGAGTCTTGCATGCGCAGCTCTCCTCGGGCGGGCAGATCGCATTGGACGGTCTCTTCGATCTTGCGCTTGCCGATTCCCATCGAGCTGTGTTTCATACCCAACGGGCCGAACACTTCGCGTTGCAGGAACCGATCCAGCGGCATTCCCGAGACCCGTTCCACGATTTCAGCCGCCAGCAGAATGCCGGCGCTCTGATAAGAGACGTGCGTTCCCGGCGGGAAGAGCAGCGGCGTGCGAAACGTTTCCAACACAAACTCCTTCAGGGGCGCCTGCCGCTTGCGGAGCTCCACGTTCTTGGGCAGCATGTCAGGCAGTCCCGAGGTATGGCTCAGCAGGTTGCGGACCGTGATGCGCTCACAGCCATCGGCGGTCAACTCGGGAAGGTGCTTCTGAGCCGAGGCATCCAGGGTCACTCGCCCCTGCTCCACCAGCTTCATGACAGCCAGGGCTGTGACGGGCTTCGAAATGGAAGCCACAAGAAACACGCTGTCGCTGCGGCAAGACTTGGCGCCCGGCTTGCGAGACAGATGTCCGAAACCCTGCTCGACTGCGATCTTGCCGTTGTGCGCCACCAGGAAGGCTGCTGCCCCGACAAGGCCACTTTCGACCTGCTCTTCGATAAGCCGTTTGGCTGTTCTGAACGGTTCGGCTTTCGCGTCGGGCTCCTCGGCGGTTGCGAGCTGGACGGTGAGACAAACGCCTAAGAACAGGCTGATGCAAGCTCGATAGATCATGCTCTTCCCCTTTCCTCATTCGAAGCAGGCCAACCTCGGCGGTGCCTGAAGACTGGCAGGCGCAGCGGGAACTTCTCGCGGCTCCGAGCCGTGAACCGGTGTGTGCCGAAAGCCAATGCAGATTCGGGCAGCAGAAGGCAGGCCTTCACGAGGCTTGTAGTCCTCTTGCTCTCTCTGCGGATCCCAATCCAGCGGCTCGGCCGGTGACCCAAGCCCAGAGGAAGTTGTACCCCCCAATGGGTCCGAACGCGTCCAGCATCTCGCCACAAAGAAACAAGCCACGGTGCCGCCGACTTTCGAACGACAAGGGGTCGAGCTCGTCAAGAGCTACTCCGCCGCCGGTGACTTCGGCCTTCCGATAGCCCTCGTGCCCATTCCATGGGAGAGGATAGTTGCTGAGCATCCGCGTCAGCCGCTGGCGTGCAGCGCGTTCCAGCTGGGCTGCGCTCTGTTGAGGTCCAATCGCGCACTCGTCCAACAGTGCCTCAGCCAAGCGAGCCGGCAGTTCCTGCCGTAAGACCGCACTCACCGGACCCCGCCCCTGCTGTAACAGCCGGTCCCACGCCGGTGCGTCCAAGCGGCACCACTGCACTGCAATGGGCTGCAGCGGTCCACCGGTTTCGACGGACTGCACCGCTAGGTGCGAGATGTTTAACAGTGCGGGGCCGCTATAGCCGCGATGTGTGAAAAGAAATCCTCCCAGCGAACGAAGCGGCTTTGGCCCCCCTGCGGCAGCAGTCAGCGTCACCTCCAGCGAGACGCCCGCTAAAGCGGCATGGCTTGGCGGGCTTTGCGTCAACGGCGTCAGAGCCGGATAGGTGGTGTGCACGCGATGCCCGAGCTGGCGGGCCCACGCCAGCCCCATGCCGTCGCTTCCCGTGGAGGGAACGGAGAGCCCCCCAGAGGCGATGATCACCGCCCTGGCGTCAACCGGTTCTCCCTCGTGGAATCGCAAGCGCCAGGCGTTTGCGATTGGCGCACGTTCGATTGCGGTCACCCGGCTCTCGAAACGCGTCTCGACACCCCGGCTCTCGGCTAGCTTCAACAGCCCGTCTCGCACTTGCCGGGCGCTATTGGACGCCGGAAACCACTTGCCTGTCTTAGGCTCGAGCACGAGTGGCAGACCCGCTTCCTGCTCGAAGAATCGACGCTGTCCCTCGAGCGGCCAGGAACGCAGCATGCGACGCAGCAGCGCCGTCTCGGCGTTACTGACAAAGCGCTCTGGCGCGATGGTTGAAGGCAGGATATTGCACCGTCCACCGCCGCTGATCAAGATCTTATGCCCACCATCCCGTGTGCGTTCGAGCAGGAGAACGCGGCTCCCGCGTGAAGCGGCAAAGATCGCTGCCATCAACCCTGCGGCTCCTGCGCCAATCACGGCCACAGGCACAAGGGCAAGACTGCCGCGAATGCTCATCGGGGGTTCGGAAAATAGCTCGAGCTTGGCTACAACTCTGTTTCCACGCTGGGATATCAAGGACCAATCCGAATCGTTGCTCAATGCGTGACAAAACCAACCAAGTTCCTATCACAGTTGGCTTGCAGCTCGCCATCGGCGTCGATTTACATGCCCTGCGGGGCGGCCAAGGAGCTTATCGACACGGCCGCCAAAGCAGACTGTTCTGAATCCCCTCAGCACAGTTAAGCCAGGGATCGGCAGCGCATCGGATGGCTATTCCCAGTGGGCACGGAAGCCGGGTTGGCCACCCACGAACTAGGGCCTTGCCGCGAAGCCGTTCGCCGACTGATAATGGCGGGGTCATCTTACCTTGCGAGCTTGAATGCGTGCCGATGTCGGAAGCAGCCGGTTTCTTGGAGCGCGGCAGTCGGCTGCCGCTGTTGAGCAGCTGCATCTGTGAAGCAGTGGCTTGTTGCCATCCACTCTCATCTCAGGTTCGATCGAAGGCACCCGCTGGCTTGCCAAGCCCCAGCAAGCAGGTGGCGGACCGCACTGGCGTGCGGTACTACGAGCGCCAGGATGGCTTCCGTTTGTCGTGAAGCGCATGAATGCTTCACTTGGCATCGAGCACGCCTCTGGCGGGGAAGCGGTAGCAAGCCAAGCCGCCTAGAGCGCTCCGAAGTCGTTTCCACCCCATGAAAGGAGCCTTCACAGATGGTTGACCTCAAAAGTGATTCTACCGGTTCGTTTCCACCCGCGGCAGAAGCGGCACTGCTCAAGGGCAACAAGATCGATGCGATCAAGATCGTCAGGCGCGAACGAGGCGTCGACCTCAAAGACGCGAAAGACATTGTAGAACGCTACGTGGCTGGGCACCCCGAGCTTCAGGCGCGAGCCGGGAGTGCACAGGCCGAAGCGACGTGGGGCTTATTGTCATGGTTGTTGGCACTGATTGCGATTGGCGCGCTCGTTTACTTTTTCGTGAATCGCTAGCGCCGAGGGAGGCATTTCATGCCCAAGTGCATCTGGCTTTCGGCACTTGCGGCGCTGGGGCTGGCTGGGCTGGCCGCGTTGATGAGTGCATCGTTGGCTGCGGCAGCCCAATACGAAACAGGCGGGGCCGTTCGCAATCCGCGTACTTCGCCCGCGGATATCGCTGCGGGGGCCAAAACGTTCCGCTCGCATTGCGCCTCCTGTCACGGCTTGAAGGGTGACGGCGGGCGCGGCCCCAATCTAGCCAGCGGGGTTTTCTTCCATGGCAGCTCTGACGTCGATCTCCTCAACAACATCTCAGACGGCATTGCAGGCACCGAGATGCCCGGGTTGTTCTACTCACCCGATCGCGTCTGGCAGATTGTGGCCTTTATTCGTTCGCTGAGCGCGGGGAAGCAGATGAAACTCTCCGCCGACACCTCCCATGGAGCGGAACTCTTCACAAGCAAAGGGTGTAATCAATGCCACCGCATCCGTGGCGAAGGAAGCCGGCTCGGACCGGATTTGAGCGAAATTGGCAGGACGAGATCGACCGAGCATCTGCGCGCCGCGCTCGTCGATCCGGATGCGGACGTGCGCCAGCGCTACTGGGTTGTAAGCTTCAAGGGCGCCGCGTCCGCACGCGAGGAGGGGTTCCTGATGAACGAGGATAGCTACACCGTCCAGTTCATGGACATGAACGAGCGCCTTCACTCGCTGACCAAAGCGGGGCTCACCGATTACAAGGTCGAGAAGTCTTCAAAAATGCCGTCTTACAAGGATTCGCTGACTCCAAGCGAAATCGAGCACTTGGTGGCATACCTGTCGTCGCTTCGTCCTCCCGGAGGTGTTCCATGAACCGGCTGCTTCTTGCCGCCACTCTGGCTGGCTTGATCTGGCAACCCGCATCGCTTCACGCAGAGTTAACCTACGAGCGCTTGCTGAAAGCGGAACAGGATCCGGGCAGCTGGCTGACGTACTCGGGCAACTACCGAGGATGGCGCTACAGCCCCCTGGCACAGATGACTCGCGAGAACGCGCACCGGCTGAAGGTGAAGTGGGTTTACCAGATGCAAACCACACATGTCGTGGAAACCACACCGCTGGTAGCCGATGGAGTGATGTACTTCAGCGAGCCGCCGAGCAACGTCGTTGCCGTGGATGCCGCCACGGGGCGCCAGTTCTGGCGTTATCGCAGGGTCATGCCCAAGAAGGTGATTCCGCTGCAAAACCCCCGGTTTTGAAAGTGGTGAGAATCCGCCTGGGGAGCGATTTTTCAGCGGGTGGAACTTCTTTTGTCGATTAAGGCGGCTTGGCGTTCATGATTCTGATTGCTGGACTCT
>VFZK01000363.1 GCA_016871215.1 Acidimicrobiia bacterium
CCCAGCTACGCTCCGGAACTCAACCCGGACGAACAGGTCTGGAACCATGCCAAGGCGCGGCTGGCGAAACGGTTTGTGGCCACCAAGGCGGAGTTCAAAGCGGCGTTGTTTTCAATCTTGCTTTCGATTCAGCGCTCTCGTCAACTGATTCTGTCTTTCTTCCAACTTGCTGAGACTAAGTATGCAGCAGAGACCACTTAGTGCTGGTACTTGCGCAACTATTGATAATACTTGATGAGCCGCCGCTGGAGCACCGGTAGGGGCGATAGGGGTGAAGTACGCAGTGCTTCACAGTGGCGGCTCCGTAAGGCGCCAACTCTGGAGCGGGGTCGCACTAACGTGCGACACTACGAACCCGTGTGACTCTACGAACCGGCACTGTAGGGGGCGTTCCGTTTTCTGGATCGGGTAGATCATAGAGCCGCCTCTCCATACCAACAGGCCCGGTGCAACGGCGGTTCTGCGAGCCCCAATTCAGTGCAAGGCGCAGGCTTGTTGGAAAGGTGCGGCGTTTCGAGCCAACAGCCGGCTGAAAACTGTGCGACAGTAACGATTCACCTACCTCTGAGACTATCGGCTGGCAGATATCGGCTGCGCAGGATATACTTTGTTGCCTACCAGCTGGGCATGAGTCGCGATTGGTTGGGACCCAAGGCGGCGGGTTCTCTTGCAGCGTACTTTCTGAAGTTTCCGCTAACAATTGAGCTGGCTTGCCAACTCGCCCATACACCCTCGATATCGCTCGCACGAGCAGGCCTTCTCATTGAAGCCACAATGGCGATGCAAGCGCACTTTCGTGGATTTGCCAGCTCCATCCGGAGTAGTGGCAAGAACGACACTCTGGGTATTTATCCTCGCCCGCGTTGCGGAAAAACCATGATGTCACCATCGAAATCGGCCCGGGCCCGCTGGACTCAGGTTGCATGCGCCGTTGTGGTGTTGCTGAGTTGCCTTTCAGCAGCCTGCTCCTCGAAACAGCCGGCTACGGCCTCCGCGCGAAAGAGCGATGGCGTTCCGGTTGCGGTGGCCTTGGTTGGGCAAAAGGACGTTCCGTTGGTCATTCAAGTCATCGGCAACGTAGAGGCCTATGCCACTATTCTCGTGAAGGCCCGAGTTAACGGGCAGCTGACGGGCGTTCATTTTCGCGAGGGCGACTACGTCAGGAAAGGCGACCTGCTGTTCAGCCTGGATCCGCGCCCTTTCGAGGCACAGCTGAACCAGGCGGAGGCCAACCTGGCGCGTGACGACGCCCAACTCAATCTTGCCCAAGCGAACTTAAACCGCGATCTGGCGCAGCAAAAATACGTGCAGGAGCAGAGCGAGCGGTTCGCACGGCTGTTTCAGGACGGAATCATTTCGAAGGATCAAGCGGAACAAACTCGCACGAGCGCGGATGCTATCGCTCACGTCGTCATCGCCGACCGGGCAGCGGTACGAAGCGCCGAAGCGGCTGTCGGTGCGGGGCGCGCTGCCGTAGCGAACGCCAAGGTTCAGCTGTCGTATACGACGATCGCTTCGCCTATCGATGGGCGGACCGGCAACTTGGCACTGAAGGAAGGCAACCTGGTGACCGCGAACACGACGGATCTGGTCACGATAAACCAGGTCAAGCCAGTCTACGTCACTTTCTCGGCGCCGGAAGCGAATTTGCCTCCGATCAAGCGCTACATGGCGGAAGGAAAGCTGCTTGTCGAAGCCTCTTCTCAAGAAGGCTCTTCCGTTAAGGACACGGGCTACCTCACGTTTGTCGACAACACCGTCGATCCAACGACGGGAACCATCAAGCTGAAAGGTACCTTCACAAACGAGGCAAACCAACTGTGGCCTGGCCAGTTCGTGCGGGTTGCGCTCCGTTTAACCACGCATGTCAACGCCTTGGTCGTTCCGAATCAGGCTGTGCAGGCCGGACAAGACGGGGTCTATGTCTACGTCGTCAAACCCGATCGCTCGGTGGAATCTCGTCCCGTGACAACTGGAGCCAGACTCGATGAGGATGTTGTAATTCAGAAGGGTTTGCAGGCGGGTGAGATGGTTGTAACCGAAGGCCACCTGCGCCTCGCCCCTGGAATGCGAGTCAAGCCTCGCGAGGAAAAGGGAAGCAGCGTGAAAGGCCCAAACAAAGAAACTTGAAGGAAATTGGGCCGTCGATACCGGCATGCGCTGGCCATGCTTGCACACTCGGAAGGTTCCAAGAGCAGCGCGATGTCTTACCGCGCCCTGTGAGGGATCGCGGCAGATTGTTCCCTTCTGAGCCAACCTGCTGGCGCCAGGCGCCAAAACTGCATGAATCTCTCCGAAGGCTTCATTCGCCGTCCGGTCGCGACCAGTCTGTTGATGTTTGCGGTGGCCTTGTTCGGAGTCTTGGCGTACCGGGTGCTGCCGGTCGCTGACCTGCCCAACGTCGATTTTCCCACGCTTTCAATCTCCGCGAGTCTGCCTGGCGCCAATCCGGACACCATGGCCTCAGCCGTTGCCACTCCGCTGGAGCGGCAGTTCACCGGTATCTCTGGACTGGATTCCATGGTCTCAGTGAGCTCGACCGGGAACACTCAAATCACGCTGCAGTTCAATTTGAGCCGGCAGCTCGACAGCGCGACGGTCGATGTGCAGACGGCCATTGCCGAAGCGTTGCCTCTGCTGCCTGCAGGCATGCCGAACCCTCCCTCTTTTCGCAAATCAAACCCGAGCGATTTCCCAGTCATGTTTTTGGGACTCACCACCTCGACCCTGCCGATGTGGCAGCTGAACGAGTATGCGGAGAACAGCATCGCTCAACGACTTTCCATGATCAACGGCGTCGCCCAAGTGGCGGTCTTTGGTGCGCAGAAATATGCCGTGCGCGTTCAGGTAAACCCCAGCCTGTTGACGGGCTATCAGCTGGGCATCAATGAAATTCAAGACGCGTTGCGCGAGTGGAACGTCAATCTTCCCACTGGAACGCTGAATGGCCGCAACCAGGCGTTCAACATCCAGGCCAGCGGCCAGTTGAGCAACGCGGCAGGCTACCGTTCAGCCGTCGTCGCCTATCGCAATGGCGTTCCCGTCCGGCTGGAGCAAGTGGCCAAAGTAATCGACGGCGTCGAGGATGACAAGGCAGTATCCTGGTTCTACAACGCGCAGGGAGGCCGGCCGGCCATCAACCTGATGGTGATGCGCCAGCCCAGCAGCAACGTTATCGAAGTAACGGATGCGATCAAGAAGCTGCTGCCCGAATTCCAGGCGACACTGCCTCCCGCAGTCAGGCTCGAGATCCGGGGCGACCGTTCCCAGACCATCCGCGAATCGTTCCGAGATGTGCAACTAACCCTCTCTCTGGCACTTGCCCTGGTGATCATGGTGATCTTCCTGTTTCTGCGCAAGGGCTCGGCCACCGTGATTCCCGGCACGGCTCTGCCGTTCTCGATTGTAGGAACGTTTGCCGTGATGTACCTCCTCGGCTACAGCCTCAACAATCTGTCGATGATGGCCTTGATACTCTCTGTGGGCTTCGTTGTCGACGACGCGATCGTGATGCTGGAAAACATCGTCCGGCACATCGAACGCGGGGCCTCGCCGCTTCAGGCTGCCTTTGCAGGATCGAAGGAAATCGGCTTCACAATTGTTTCGATGACGCTCTCCCTTGCTGCCGTGTTCATTCCGGTGCTCTTCATGGGAGGCATCCTGGGGCGCTTGTTCCGCGAGTTTGCGGTCACCATCTGCGCTGCAATCTTCATCTCCGGCATTGTCTCCATCAGCCTCACCCCGCTACTCTGCAGCCGGCTGCTGCGCCCGAAAGGAGAAAAACAAGGGCGCTTCTACCGGGTGACCGAGCGCTTTCACGAAGGCATGCTGCATGTCTACGATGTCAGCCTGCGCTGGGTGCTGCGCCACCGCGTTGTCATGCTGGCAGTGTTCTTCCTTACGATTGCGGCAACCTATGGGTTGTTCCTCAAAGTACCGAAAGGCTTCATCCCCGATCAGGACACCGATCAGATGTACGTCTCGACCGAAGCGACCCAGGGAACGTCTTACTACCAGATGGCTAAATACCAACAGCAGGTTGCGGAAATCCTCCAGTCTGACCCGAACGTCGAGACGTTCATGTCGAGCATTGGCGGCACCTTTAACACCGGCTCGAACACAGGCCGGATGTTCATGCAACTGAAGCCGCGCAAACAACGGAAGCTGGGCGTGAACCAGCTGATCGAAAAGCTCCGGCCTCAAATGGCGGCGGTGGTCGGGGCGCGGGTCTTTCTGTCGGCTCCACCTTCGATCCGCATTGGGGGGCGTGTATCCCGAAGCCAGTACCAATTCACACTGCAAGGCCCCGAGACTGAGCAGCTCTACGCCCAGGCCCAACGCTTTGAACAGGAGATGGTCCGTCTGCCGAGCATCACCGATGTCAGCTCGGATTTACAGCTGAAGAACCCGCGAGTCAACGTCGCCATCGATCGGGACAAAGCGGCCTCGCTGCACCTGAACGTCGCTCAAATCGAAGGCTCGCTCTACAGCGCCTATGGACCGCGCTGGGTGTCGACTATCTATGCGCCGACAGCTCAGTATCGCGTGATGCTGGAGCTTCTGCCCGAATACCAGGCGCATCCAGATCTGTTGTCACTGCTGCACGTACGTTCGTCCGAAGGAGCCCTGATTCCGTTAGATGCCTTCGCGACCTTGAAGACTGATGCCGGCCCGCTCTCCGTGAACCATTCTGGCCAACTGCCTTCAGTCACGCTCTCTTTCAACCTGAAACCCGGCGTGCCCCTTGGAGCCGCGGTTGAAGAGATCGGCGAACTGGCCGCTCGCAAGCTCCCGGCCTCGATTAGTACCAGCTTCCAGGGAACGGCCAAGCTCTTCCGAGACTCGCTGCGCAACCTCAGCATCTTGCTGCTGGTGGCCATGGGAGTGGTCTACATCGTTTTGGGTATTCTTTACGAGAGCTACGTTCATCCTTTGACGATTCTTTCGGGGCTTCCCTCAGCGGGCCTCGGCGCTCTGGCGACGCTGCTGCTCTTTGACACAGACCTCAACATTTACGGCTTCGTGGGCTTGATGATGCTGATTGGCATCGTCAAGAAGAACGCCATCATGCAGATCGATTTTGCTCTTGAGGCCGAGCGGCTGCATGGGAAGAAGCCTGCCGACGCGATCTACGAAGGCTGCCTGGCTCGATTCCGCCCGATCATGATGACTACGATGGCCGCTCTGCTCGGAACGCTTCCGATCGCGTTGGGTCACGGGGCTGGCGGCGAAGCGCGGCGGCCGCTGGGCTTGACAGTCGTTGGAGGGTTGTTGACGTCGCAGTTGGTCACGCTCTACCTGACTCCGGTGATCTATACCTACATGGCAGCGCTGATGAACCGCCTGCGATCGGCTCGCAAACGATCGGCTGAACTAGTCCACGCTCGATAGGATTCCAGCGGATCGCGCAGCCCGGACGACTGAAGTGCTGATGTGGAAGGCCCGGCGCGCCGAGGCTGCCCAAGGCTCTTAGAGGGTGTTTAAAAATCCGATGATAGATCGGAAACCGCTGGACAAGTGAGATTCGATGCATTAAAAGAACATGGGAACCCAGACCAACAGCGAGGTCTCCCCTGTCGACTCCGATTGAAACGCAGCGCAAGAGCTACCCCAGTGACCTCAACGAGGCTCAG
>VFZK01000364.1 GCA_016871215.1 Acidimicrobiia bacterium
GCCGATTTTCATGGAGAATGGAACTACACGATCACACCCAGAAATCGCGCCCTTCCCAACCCAAACGGGTAACGGATGCAAATTTATTTGTATTAGGTTATTTCTGAATGACTCCTAAGCAGTCTCCCGGCAGCGGTAAGGAGCCCCCGGTGGCAAGGAGTCGAGGCGTTATCCTCTGCGCGCTGATGTTAGCCGCCTGCAGTCGGAACGAAGATCGTCTGCCGTCGCAAAAAACTGACAGCCAGGCTGCCAACCAACCCACCCCTCTTCGCACCTTCGTTGCGTTTTCACAAAAGAACAGCGAACAGCTGAAACGTTATCAGGTCGTGTTGAAAACTTCGTTGGGGAATATCACGATCAAGTTTTTCCCGGAAGTGGCGCCGGAACATGTTCGCAATTTCCTGCGGCTCTGCCAGATGGGCTTCTATGACCACACCGCCTGGCACCGTGTCGTGCGTAACTTCGTCATCCAGGGCGGCGACATGGGCAGCCGAAATCCGCCTCTTCAAATGGCGGAGTCCAGTGGAATTCGGCGGTTGCAACCCGAGTTCACCAAGCTAAAACATGTCGAAGGCATCGTCTCGATGGCTCGCGGCGAAGCGCTCGACAGCGCCGAGACCTCATTTTTCATCTGCCTCGCGCCACAACCGGTTCTCGACAACAAGTACACGATCTTCGGAAGGGTCGCGTCCGGCATGGATGTGGTAGCCAGGATCTCGAACGTGCCCTTGGAAGGAACGAAGCCGAGGGAGCGCGTGGAAGTAACCGGTACGGAGATCATCGAGGATGCAAACTAGGCAAAGGCCAACCCGGCTGCCGCGGCGGCAGGCGGGCGAAGGCGCTGGAAATCGGCCTCGCCTGGACCAGTTATCAAGCAGCAGGCTGATGGCGGGGCGAGCCCGCGTCTGGCCCGCGCTCTCCCGTTTCGTCAGGGAGAGTGCCTGAGAAGGTCCCATTACGGTATTGACAGGAATCGCCCGGGCCTTGCTGATCGCAGGTTCCCGGCGGGGATTCTGAGGAGAACTTATGCAGAATGACGAGAAGCGCATTGCGGTATTCATCGATTTCGAGAATGTCGCCATGGGCGTGCGCGAAAGCAAGTATGGCAACTTCAACATTGGCCTTGTGCTGAAGCGGCTCGTGGAAAAAGGCAAGATCATGGTGAAGCGGGCCTATTCAGATTGGCACCGGTACGCCGAATTCAAACGGGCCTTCCACCAAGCCGCTATCGAATTGATCGACGTGCCGCAAACCCGCTACAGCGGAAAGAACAGTGCGGACATCCGCATGGTGGTCGACGCGCTCGATCTCTCCTACCAAAAGGAACACATCGACACCTTTGTGCTCGTCTCTGGCGACAGCGATTTTTCTCCGCTTGTTTCGAAACTCCGTGAGAACGGTCGTTACGTCATCGGCATGGGCGTCAAGCAATCGTCCTCCGATCTACTGATCAACAACTGCGACGAGTTTATCTTCTACGAAGACCTGGTCCGCCCCTCGACCCCGGTGACCGTCGTCGATCCCGAGTTGCATCATCTGTCGCCCAAGAAAGCGGAGGCGATTCGCCTCGTTCTCGAAACCTTCCAGGCTCTGCAGCGCGAAGGCAAGGAAGTGATCTATGGGTCGATGATCAAGCAGACGCTGATTCGCAAGCTTCCGTCGTTCAACGAGACTTACTACGGATATCCGATGTTTTCCCGCCTGCTGGAAGATGCAGCGGCAAACAAGCTCTTGAGACTCGCCAAGGATCAGAAAAGCGGTGGCTACATCGTTACGCCACCCAGCGAGATGGAGGCAGCAACCGGCGACGCCGGCGCCCAGCCAGCGGCAGCTGAGGTCTCCGTTGAACCTGCTGCCGCAGAGCCATCTGTTACCGCACCAGCCGAGGCACACGATCGTTTTCGACGCGGCCGATGGGATCGCAGCCGGCCGCGACGCGGTAGCCGCTACGGTGATGCGGGTCCCTCCGTGGCGCCGGCGCCCTCAGGTGCCTTGCCAACGGCACCCGCTGCGACGGCGCCTTTTCCTGAAGTTGTGGAGATTGTCCACGAGGCAGCTAGCGCTGTTCCCGAACCGGTGCAGCCTGCACTGGCTCCGGCTGTGGCCGCCAGCATCTCCGAACCTACCGAGGCTGTGAGCGCCCCACCGCAGCCTCTCGTGCCCGAGACTGTCTTGTCGGAACCCCCTCCGCCGGTCGCAGCAGTGCCCACGACTCCCGCTCCAACCGACCCCCACCGTGGCCGAGGGGCCCGGCGGACGCCTCGCTTTCGCCGTGCGGCAGCAGCCAGCTCCCGGACGCACGGCCCGATTGCCCCGGCAGCAGTCAACACAACAGCTCCCAAACCGGCGGTGGTAGGAGAAGTCCCAGATCCGGCAGCCTCCCAAGACTCAGGATCGCACGAAGCCGCTAGCGACAGAGACAAACCCGTTCACGTGAATACCCGAGCGGCCAGCTCGAAAGCCCGAACGGCACGACATTCCCGGCCAGCGCCGGCACATCGGCCCAGTGGAAACAGGAAGAAACCCACGTAAGGGGAGTGCAGCAGCTTGTTGCCATCCGGTGAGGCCGTCAACAGCTCCTAAGATCTATCGCGCTCGTCTCGAGGTCGAGGTCGGACGCAAAGTTGGGGCGGGGTCGAGTCAATCCCCCGAAGGCCGCCGCCTCGTTTGCCTTCCCGCTTGTGAAGTTGTCAGGATTGAGGCTTTCTGCTCCGATGGACGGCACACCCTTAGATGGCACGCATCTGACGGCTCTCCTGGTTGCGCTGCATTTTGCCGCCGACAAACACCGGGACCAGCGGCGCAAGAACCGCGAAGCGTCTCCCTACATCAATCACCCCATCGAAGTGGCAGAGATCCTGAGCCGCGTAGGAGGCATTACCGACGTTCCCACCCTTCAGGCAGCCATACTTCACGACACGATCGAAGACACTCAGACAACCGCCGGAGAGCTGGAAACGTGCTTTGGCGCGAAGGTACGGCGTTTGGTCGAAGAAGTGACCGACGACAAACAGCTTCCGAAAGCCGAGCGCAAACGGCTCCAGATCGTCAATGCGCCGCTACTGTCGCGGAAGGCAAAGCTCATCAAGATCGCCGACAAGATCTCTAACGTGCGCGACGTGACCCATTCACCACCAACCCATTGGCCACACCAGCGCCGCTGCGAGTACCTAGACTGGGCAGAACAAGTCGTCGCTGGCCTGCGAGGAGAAAACACCGCCGTCGATGCCCTCTTCGACCAGGCGCTGCAAACTGGCCGGGCAATCCTCGCCAACCTCCACTCCTGAAATCCAACCGTCGGCCCGAAGCGCCAGCCGCCTGCTGAGAATGACTCAGCCCTCATCACGAGGCATTTCGGGCCGCAAAGTACCGCCATCGCACGGGCGCGGACGCATCTTGCCGCCGTGGAGGCTTCATCATTCCCTGCGAAGGCGGAACTTCAGAGGCCCTCGAAGATTGTCGGACCAGCTGCGCCGGCCTGGACGGCGGCCTCCTCTGTCGCGAGGGCTCGCCTTTCACGGGAATAGCGACGAAGGATGACAATTCAATCACGCCAGGATAAGTGACCATGCCTGGTGACAGAACGCCGGGCGGTGGAGACGCGCCGTTCCGCCGGTTGGCCGCTCGCACGGGCCACAAGCCCAAGACCAAGCCTTCATGGTTCAAGCGGCCCAGACACCGATTTGCCAGGGGCACCGGGCTCACGGATCGTATAGATGGCGAAGCTCTCGAAGTCGCGCGAGAATCCAAACGGTAGCCAGGCTGGCCGTTCGCACTCCGGCAGGACGCTGGCGTAGAAATTCGCGCCGGCGCCACAGGAAACAGTTCGCAACCACCAGGAACTTGATGCTGCTAGCGTCTTCGCCTCGATATCCCATCCCTGAGCTTGCAGGGGATGCATGAGTTTTGGCCACGGCATCTTCGCCACGACCACGACATCACCGGCACGATAGCGAGGCGGCCGTTGTTCGTCGATGGGCTTTCCTCCGAGCCGCTCCGCATAATATTGAAATCCCCAGTGGCCGTCGAAATAGAAGTTGCCGCCTGACCTCTCAAGATGGGGGCGAATCGCGTTGGCCAACACCACAGGATAGATCGAGGCCTGCCGGGCATCGGCCAGGCCGAGCACGATGACGAAAAGCAGGTTCAACCCCACGACCGCGGCCAGCCAGACTCTTCGAGGAGCTGATGACGACCGAAGCAGGGTCAACAGGATCACCGGCGGAGCCAGAAACAAGAGGTATCTCACGGCGCTGAACATGAGACCGAATTGAAAAGCCAACCCAACCAGAATCCACACCACAAGCATGATGCGGTTCCCGTCTCTGGTTTTTGCAGCTTGCCATCCCACCCCCGCGACCCAGGCTAGAACGTAGACTGCGACGGCCGCGGCGAATCCAAACAAGGCCGCCGAACCTCCTCCGTGCCGCTTCAGGACCGCTACCCCGGTCGCTGCAGCTCCGCTGCACAGAGCCAACGCACTCAGCCAAACGAAGGCGCCCCTGGCCGCGGAGAGAACGCTCAGCAAGCTCAGCGGCACCACTCCAAGTCCGAATGCGCCAAGAATGCCGGCGCTGAGCATCGCTGGATCGAGGCTGTGCGCCTGGCCTCTTTGAAATGCCGTCATACTCAGAAAATGAACCGCACCGTATCTCTTCCAGGTAAAGGCGCCCCAGCAGGCTAAAGAAATCACCGGAGCAGCCGCAACAGTGAGTAGCCCCAACACATGGCCGTGACTCAAGCGATGGGAGCGAGCGCAACCGACTCCAAGCTCTTTCTGCGGCCCCTTCCTGCCGGTCAACCCAACACAAAGCAACACCGGAATAACCACCGCGCCGTTGTATTTCGCCAGCGGGCAGAGTGCTGCAGCAACAAACGCCAGGACCGCGGCTAGGCGCGAGCGGTCCTGCCAATACCAACAGGCCCCCGCGACTGCGATCAGGAAGAAACAAAGCATTGGGAGATCGGGCATCAGCACCTGGCTGCCCAAAAAGAAGGCGGGCGAACACGCGAGCAGGGTCATGGCCAGCAATGGGCTAACGTCGAAGCGGCTGGCCAGAGCACCAAACGTCACCAGAGACAAAAGAGAGAATGGCAGCATCGCAAGGTGCAGCGATGTTTCGCTTTCTGGAAGAAAGCACCGCCACAGTGCCAGCCAAGCCGGCACGAGTGGAGGGCTTGCGTAGGTCACAAACGCCGGTTTTGGGCTGCCGTCCCAGTTGATTTCGAAGCCATACGGATCTCCTGGATCCCTTCGGATCTGGCGCGCCGCTTCGATGTGGTAGGGATCGTCAATGCGGAAAGAATTGCCTAGGTAAGGCAGCTGAATGAGAGTCCATAAGGCCGTAACCCAGAGCCATGACTTGTGTCTTCCGAGAGGCATGCAGATCCTCTGCATTTTGAACGTCTCCATAGTTGCGAAAGTACAAGCACTAAGTGGTCTCTGCTGCATACTTAGTCTCAGCAAGTTGGAAGAAAGACAGAATCAGTTGACGAGAGCGCTGAATCGAAAGCAAGATTGAAAACAACGCCGCTTTGAACTCCGCCTTGGTGGCCACAAACCGTTTCGCCAGCCGCGCCTTGGCATGGTTCCAGACCTGTTCGTCCGGGTTGAGTTCCGGAGCGTAGCTGGG
>VFZK01000365.1 GCA_016871215.1 Acidimicrobiia bacterium
AAACTGACTCCCGGGTGGATCTTCCTAAGAGTGAAGAAAATTGAAATCGGTCACTACCAAAAACTCCCGTTACTGAACTGACATGAACAACTTGCAGACACTGTAGGCTCGAACAGCTGGACACTAGTGGGTGCAGTTGATTCATACACCCACCGATACCCACCTGTGGGCCCGCGAATACGAGCGCTCTCTGACGGATGTGCTGAAGCTGCAAAGCGAGATGGCACGAGCCATTGCAGACGAAATCCGGATTCAGGTCACGCCGGAAGAGCGGGCCAGGTTGGCATCGGCCAACAGCGTCAATCCGGGCGCTCATGAAGCCTACCTGCTTGCACGGTATCATTACTGGAAACACATCGTCGCGGATCATCAGCGTGCCATAGACCACTTCGCGCGGGCCATCCAGATTGAGCCGAGTTATGCTGCCGCTCATGCTGGCCTCTCGATGGCATGGCAGAAGTGGGGAACGCAGAAGCCGGCAAAGTTGAACGAGTTTGGACCGCAGGCAAGCACAGCCGCGCGCAAGGCTTTGGAACTGGACGACCGTCTGCCTGAGGCCCACATTGCCCAAGGCCATCTCCAGTTTTTTCATGACTGGGACTGGAGCGGCGGGGAGAACTCAATCAGGCGCGCGCTTGAACTGGAGCCCAACAATCTGGACGCCCACTACAACTATGCGTTCTTGCTGAACGCGCTCGGGCGCTTTCCGCAAGCGATTGCTGAAATCCAAACCGCCGAGCGACTCGACCCGCTCTCTCACCGAGTCCAAGCACTCTTCGGCCACATCCTGCACCGCTCCGGGAAGCCAGACGAAGCAGTCCTGCGTTTCAAGCAGGCGATCGAACGGGAGCCTCGCAGCGCTAACGCCCTCCATGGCTTGGGCGAGGTCTACGTCCAGATGGGCAAGTACACCGAGGCGATAGAAATCTTCGACAAAGCCCGGGTATTAAAGGGCAATCCACCGGAAGATCCACTCTTCCGCAGCTCCCTCGCCAACGTCTACGCCCGGATGGGCAAGCGCAGCGAAGCTAAGCGCCTGCTCAACAGCATTGCGGACGATGTGCCTCGAAGTGACTTGGGAGCGGCTGCGTACGCTGCGCTGGGCGATGCGGATCACGCCTTCAAGCTGCTGTTCGACAGGGTTGAGAAGCATGAGGATCCGAACGTTGTCTTCCTCAAGACGAATCCCTGGCTCTCCGCCTTGCATTCCGATCCCCGCTGGCAGCAACTGTTGCGTCGTATGAACCTGCCGGTGGAGTAGTGTGGGAGCCGGCGTCCCCGACGGCGACAGGAGTCATCCCAGCAGTCGCTGTCCAGAGACCAGCTCCCACATTCTGGCCAGCTCCCACACTCTGGCTAGCTCCCAGAGTCTGATCAGCTCCCACACTGTAGCCAGCTCATTGGCCCGTGTTGATGTACTGAATGCAGTCTCCCTGGCTGGCGAAGCTGCGTGGGTGGGTGAAGCTGATCCAGTTGCTCTGGCATTCACCGACATTCCGTGGTGGACCACAGCGCCCGCCTCGGCGGTAGGAGGTTGCTGGCTACCGATTCAATCTATAGCCGAGTCTGGGGCTTGAGCTAGACTAGAAATGCCAACTTCCCAGTGGCTTTGCCTCAGATTCTTTCGCAGGTTATCCCTCGCTCCTAATCCCAAGATACTCTTCCTCGTAGAATCTGATCAGGGCGATTAGCAGGGCCAGGGTCAAAGGACCTGCCACCAGCCCGATAAATCCGAAGAGTTTCAGACCTCCCAAGACGCCGAGTAGAACGACAACGGGATGAACATTCGACTGTCCGCTGATCAGCCGGGGCTTGAGGAAGTTGTCCACGTTCATCACGAGGACTCCACCCCATAGCAGAAGTCCAATGCCGCGCGCCGTTGCCCCGGACAGGATCAAGAAGATCCCGGCAGGCGCCCAGATGATGGGTGTGCCAATGAGCGGCAGGAACGACAGCAAGATCATCACGAATCCCCACAGAACGGCATTGGGCACGCCAAAAATCAAAAAGCCAAGCCCACCGAGGGTGCCCTGAACCAAAGCAGTCACGACCTGTCCATAGACGACCGCCCAGGTCACACTCTTAATCTCGTCAATGAGCTTGTCTTTCAGATTCGGCGCCAGGGGAATGAGGGCGCGCACACGTTCAAAACTGCCGCGGCCCGCCTGCAGCGAATAGAACATGACGAACAGCATGAGGAAGAATCCAAGCAGCCACTCGGAAATCGATTCCAAAAAATCGGGCGCGGCCTTCACCAGGAAAGATCGGATTTGAGTAACAAGCCGGTTTTTGTAAACATGCAAGTCCGCCGGTTCCCCTGTCACGCGCTGTATCAGCGCTTCGACTCTTTCGAGATATACGTACCGCTCGGGCGATTCGGCCAGCAGGGTCACCGTTGAGCGCGTCTCACGTACCAGTTTGGTTGTGACATAGACAATCGGCAGAACCACCGCGATGAGAATCAGGAGAATCATCAGCAGTGCTACGGCACTGCGGCTGCGGATTCGCGCCTGCAGGCGCTTGCTGAGCGGATGGAGCATGTAAGTCAAGAGAAGGGCAAACGCCAGATATTGCAAGAAGGGATAAACAAGGAAGAAGCCGCCGAGGAATGCGGCGCAGATCGTGACGACGAAGAAGGTCTGTTCTTTGGTCATCGGATTGTTTGTTAGCAGTTCGTCGGTTAGTCAAACGGTGGAAGTCTATCACCTCAGAAAGGAATTGTCCGATGCGGCTCGTGCAAAGATTCGCTCTGGCAATAGCTTGTGCTTCACTTGTGTCTGCGAACCTGTCGGCGGCGAAGCGGAAGATTTCTGAAGCGGAAGTCCAAAGCGTCCACCGAGCCGCACTCCTCATCGACACGCACAACGATGTGACGAGCGCGACAGTGGATGGGTTCGACATCGGCAGTACGGGCTCGAAGCGGCATACGGACCTCACACGGCTGAAGGCCGGTGGCGTTGGGGCCGTTTTCTTCGCCGCATACGCTGCGGCTGAACATGCGGCGGCGCGAACCTCTGCCTCCCGGGCGCTGCAGATGATCGATACCATCCGGACGGACATTGTTGGCCGCTATCCGAACGACTTCGTGCTGGCCACGAGTGCCGAGGAGATCGAGGCGGCAGGCAGACGCGGCCAGATTGCCGCGTTGATCGGCATCGAAGGGGGTCACGCGATCGAAGACAGCTTGCGCCTGTTGCGCTGCTTTTATGCGCTGGGTGTGCGTTACATGACGTTGACTCATACGAACACCAACAGCTGGGCGGGTTCCTCTGGAGATACCGGCAGCCCAGCGAGTGGGCATCGAGACGGATTGACGGACTTCGGCAGGCAAGTCGTGGCAGAAATGAACCGGCTCGGAATGATGGTCGACATCTCGCATGTTTCGGACAAAACGTTCTGGGAGGTGCTGGAAACCAGCCGCGCGCCTGTCTTTGCGTCGTACTCGTCGTGCCGTGCAATCTGCAACGTTGCCCGGAACATGACTGACGAGATGATTCAGGCGATGGCGAAAAAGGGAGGTGTCATTCAGATCAACTTCTACAGCGCTTTCCTTTCGCAAAGGTCAGCGGGCGCCGATCGGGCGGCGAGGAATGCAAACCCGGCAGGCGAGCAACCTGCTCCTCCAGCGGCCACGCTTGAAGACGTTGTGGCCCACATCAACCATGTCGTCAAGATCGCCGGACCCGGTGCCGTTGGCATCGGCAGCGACTACGACGGCACGAACAGCATGCCTGCCGGGCTGGACGACGTCTCTCAGTTTCCAAATCTGACGCGCGCGCTCCTCGAGGAAGGTTACTCTGCAGCAGACATTCGGAAAATCTACGGTGGCAACACGCTTCGCCTCATGCGGGCAGTCGAGCGAACGGCCGTCAGGCTGACGAATAAGCCATAGCTCCAGCTCGTTGACGGTACGAGATTCTTCCACGCTGAGGCGCCTGAATCGGCCGGAGCTCGGGACTGCAGTTCGCGCGTCATGGCTTGGCCCGACGCCAAAGGGCCGAGCAGGACTCAGAGTGGGGTTCTGAGACCATGACAATCGCAGTGGACAGGCAGAACTGCAGCGCGCACAATACCTCTGGCTTTGTCTTCAAAGTCCTGCGTAGACCTACCTTGCTTGGCCACCTGGTTAGAGGTGGCTCAACTCTTCGTGGACTCAAACCCGCTATGTTCGATCAAACGGCACTTCAGGTCGGCGATGCTGCGCCGGAGCTCAAGCTCAAGGACCAACACGGCAACCTCGTTTTCTTACGCGATTTCGCCGGCCGATGGGTCGTGCTGTATTTCTATCCGAAAGACAACACGCCAGGATGCACGCGAGAAGCCTGCAACTTTCAAGACGAGTCGGAACGGCTGGCCTCGCTCAATGCCCAAGTGATCGGCGTCAGCGCCGACAGCCGGGAGTCGCACGCAGCGTTTGCGGGCAAGTTCAACTTGAAGTTTCCACTCCTGGCCGATCCAGCCAAGAAAGTGACCCGATCCTACGGAGCACTGGCCTTCTACCGGTTGGCGCGGCGAATGACCTTTATCGTCGATCCACAGGGCAAGGTTCGAAAGATTTTCAAGAGTGTCAATCCGAAAACTCACGCCGGGGAGGTTGCCCAAGCCTTGGCAGAGTTGCAGTCCTCGGCTAACAAGGCATAGACTCTTCCCAACGATTTCACCCCTGGATCGCACAAAGCCCAAGCGGCCGATCGACTCATGCAAGGAGAGCCTGCAATGAATCTACAATCCCGTGTGATCAACATTGTGTCCAAGCCGAAACAAGAATGGCCCGTGATTGCGTCTGAAGCAGCCGACGTGGCTTCGCTGTATAAGGAGTACATCGTGCCGTTGTCCGCGATTCCCGCCGTTTGCAGCTTTCTCGGAATGACCCTCATCGGCGTCACTATCCCGTTCGTGGGACAGTTCCGGACGCCCATCGCCAGTGGCTTGGCAGGGCTGGTTGTTGGTTATGTGCTGTCGCTGGTGGGCGTCTTTCTCGCGGCTTTCATCGTGGACAAGTTAGCTCCCAATTTCCAGTCCAGCGGAGGCATCGTTCAGGCGTTGAAGATGGTCGCTTTTGCCTCGACACCGGCGTGGGTTGCCGGCGTGCTCCAACTGATACCGCTGCTGGGCGCTCTTGTGTGGCTTGCTGTCCTTTACGGCCTCTACCTGTTCTACCTCGGTTTGCCTTCCGTAATGAAGACACCTCCAGACAAGGTGATTGCGTACATGGTCGTTTCTGCCATCGTGGTTATCGTGATCTCCATAGTGACGGCGGGGATTTCGGGGGTCTTCCTGGGTGTCTCGCGCTTTGCATTTTGACGCACAATGAAACCGTGTCCATGCCATGGAGTTCGTGGCAGCGCTTGTGGTTGTGGCCGGTTCGTGGTGAAGCACTGGCGTGCTTCACTGGCAAGCCGGAGGTTTGCTCTGGAGTTTCTACATTTCGAAGCCGGCTATGTGCTCGCAGTGCCGCACGCAGTGCGGCCTGGCAAGCCGGAGGCTTGCTAGCCATTAGCCGGTGGTCGAGCGTCAGCGACACCACCGGTTCCGATGTCGTCGCGAGCAGCACCCTGGAAGGGTGCTAGCCGCTGTCTGGGTCGAGCAAAGGTCATCG
>VFZK01000366.1 GCA_016871215.1 Acidimicrobiia bacterium
GGAACGTTGGATTTCCTGCTGGAGGCCCGTTATGACTGATTCCGCATCCTGCAGCTTGATGACTTTCATGCCATCAGGATACAACAGTCGGAATCTATTCGCAATTACTTATGGCCCAATGTATAGCTTCATTCAGGTCTTATCTGCGAATGCAGACCGCGGACTCGCGGCATCAATCGTGCAGAGCATATCACAGGGCTGAAGGTTCACCCGAATCGGCCGGCAGGGCCGGCGAGGTTGCTTCGGTAAGATGAGACAGTCCTCGCCTGGAGTTGCAGCGGACGGCGGCTGTCGACATTAGTCCAGGCCCAGTCCGGAACAAGAAATAGAACGAGAAGGATGCAGAAAGCGATTCTTATTGCAGATTTCGAGCAGGAACCCAGCGAGGCGCTGCGGCAGATCTTGCTGAGCGAGGGGTTTCTTGTTCTGACGGCCTCCGACGGGCAGCAGGCGCTGGCGGTTTTTGAGGCGGCAAAGCCCGACCTGGTGCTGACGGAGGCACTTCTACCGAAACTCAACGGATTCGAGCTGTGCAAGAAGATAGCCCGAGGTGAAGCGCTCGACGTTCGCCCTGTCATCATGTATTCGGCGATCTACAAAGGCGAGAAGTACCAACGAGAAGCGATCGACGGCTGTGGAGCGTTCGAGTTCCTCGACAAGCCAATCCCCAAATGGCAGCTGCTGAAATCCGTGCGGACCGCGTTCTCGGAAGCTTCGCGGGCGACGGCCAGCGCATCGCCAGTTTGGCGGGGCTGGGCGACGGCCGCCCGGCTGCCGAAAGCTCCTCAGCTTCCGACATGGGAGACCCGCTGGGAGTCGATTCCTTGTTCGAAAGCTTGGCGCCGGCTGTTCCGGGGCTTTCGGCCGAGCCTGCCACCGGCCCTGCCGTGCTGGAGACGGCCCATGTCGAGTCTGGACAGTCACTCATGCCTTCTATTGACAGTCAGGAGATTGATGCTGCACTAGACTCGGTGCGAACGGACTTGCACCAGGAAGCTCAGAGGCGAGACGAATTCCTCGCCCGGCAACTAGAACTGGAGATCCAACAGGGAGGGCAGAGCATTCTCGAGTTCGAGCCAAGCCTGTCGGCTGGCCAGGGTACAGAGGAGGCCGTGGCGAGTGCTGGCAAAGGCGGCGAGTTCGAGCTGGACGAGGTGCTTCGGCAAACGGTTCCGGAATCCCCAGTTTCTGCAGCAACGAGTGCGTCCGATTCGGCGGGAAAGTGGCCCACCCTGACAATCCAGCAACCCTCTGCCAGAAACTGGCTTCCGTATTTCGTTCTCCTCTTCCTCGCTTTGCTGGCTGCAGCCTGCTTCTGGTTTTGGAGGTAAATCGATCCGCTGAGCTGGCTCATCGATCAACTGGCAGGAGCAAAGTATCCTTTCCGATGAAACACCTTCGCGTCCTTGCGGGTTGTATCGATCTTGATACTCCGGAAGCTGCCATCCCGGCGACGGTTTTCCGGCCGGTAAGCCAGAGAGTATTGGTTCCTTAGCTCGATGCTGATGTCCTGGAAGTTGACGGCCATCTCGTCGATCTTGCTTGGGAAAAAGGCTCTGCCTCCCGTCTCCTCTGCCAGGCGCTTCAGAGTCTTGTCGTTCTTCGGCGCCGACATTCCAAAAAAGCCGCTCGTATTCGTGCTAATTGCGTAAATGGCAACTGAGGCTCGCTGGGCTGCCTCGATGGCTGAGTTCAACACCTCGAAGCTCATGTTGTCGTCACCGTCGCTGATGAGAACCAGCACCCGGCGCGCTCCTTTCTCTTTGCCGAGGTGCTCCAGGCAGGCGAACTGAATCGCATCGAACATTTTCGTGCCCCCGCCGGTCTTGAGGCGGCGTACCGCCTTCGTCAGCAGGTCAGCGTCATCGGTGAACGATTGCAGTACGTCGACGGTCGAATCAAAACTCACCAGCATTGCTTTGTCCAGCCGCCGGCGAATGGTTGTGTGAAAGAAATCGATCGCGGCCTCCTGCTCCACCTTGAATTGAGCGCGAATACTGTTGCTCGTGTCGATCAACAAAGCCAAAGCCAGCGGACCATCCGCCTCTCGCGTGAAGTTGGTGATTCGCTGCTTGGTGTCGTCTTCGGATATTGAGATTTCGTTTTGACTGACGTCCACCATCGCCTTTCCCTTTTTGTCGAGCACAGAGAAAACCACGTTGACGAGGTCGACATCGACTACGAGTTCTTTCTTGGATGCCGGGGCGCTGCTTCCCGGGGAGGGGGTTTGCGCCCATTGTGGGCCAACCGGCTGCGCGCCGGCAGCCAACAGCGAAAGCGTCAGGAAAAGTCTCGATCTCATCTCTTTGTAAACTCCGCGAAGCTTAAGAGGTCGAATTGCGAGAAGAATTATAGGCCCCGTATTTTAGCAGGTCAATTTGAACGCAGAGACTCGGCACGGTCGCGCCAAAGTCCGTGCCCTCCCTGGTCCTTGGGGCACCGAAAAGCGAGGGGGAACTTCGTCAGCCTCTACCCTGGGAATGAACGACACCCATCTCGTCTGTAGCGAAACGCGCCGTGCTTCAAGTGGTCCGCACTGGGGTCCGGCCACCGGGTTCGAGCGGGCTCCATTCCCGGCTGCGTCGGGTCCTCCTGCCCCAACCGACTGAATGCAAGGGCTCCGGCCTATCGGGCACAGACAGCCTCGCCGGACACGATGGTCTGATGCAATCGGATTGAGCTGGAAGCCGGGTCCCATTCGAAGACGACTAGATTGGCCTCCCGAGAGGTTTCGATAGACCCGAGGCGATCTTCCAGGCCCATCAGTCGAGCTGGATTGGTTGACGCCATAGCGAGTGCTTCTGAGAGGGACACGCCTGCGAAGCGAACGACATTTTCGACTCCACGCAGCAGGTCGATGGCAGACCCAGCCAGTATGCCGCCGCCGACGTTGTCGGCCCGCTCCACACGATAATCGGGCTGCACGACGAGGTCGACCGCACCCAGCCGATAACGGCCAGGCGGCATGCCAGCCGCTGCGATCGCATCGCTGACAAGAATGCTGCGATGCACACCTTTAGCCCGGACCATGCATTTCACAACCGAGGGCGGAAGGTGATGCCCATCGACGATGAAGCTGGCGCACAGGTCGTCGGCCGCCAGTTGTTCCCAGACGTAGTTTGAGTGCCGCGGCAGCTGCAGATGCGAGCCGTTGCCAAGGTGAGTGGACATCCTCGCACCCGCCTGCAAGGCTTGCCGGATCGTGTCGGGGCTTGCGGCCGTGTGCCCGATTGCGACGACGATTCCAGAGTCGACCAACCTTTCGATGGTCGCCATTGCCCCCGACACTTCAGGAGCTAGCGTCACCAAACGAATGCGTCCGCCTGCTGCATCCTGTAGCCGGAGAAACTCATCCCAGTTCGCGCTCCGCACATGTTCGAGTGGATGAGCGCCCCGGGGGCCGTTCTCACGTGAAATCCAGGGTCCCTCCAAATGGATCGCGGGAACACAGGGTCCCACCGAAGCGTTGTGGCAAACAGTATCGAGGGCTCTCAAGCAGGTTGCCATGTGTTCGAAGGCGTGGGTGATGATGGTCGGGCAAAAGAAAGCAACCCCTTTTTGGCGGAGTTCCGTCACAACACGCCAGAAAGAGTCGGCCGAAAGCCCAGGGGAATTGAAGTCGACTCCAGCGAATCCATTGACCTGAATGTCCAGGAACGCTGACGCAATCTGCAAGTGAGGGTTCCCAGAAGCTCCAAGCGACTCTGGCTCAACGCGTCGGATGGCCTCAATCATCCCTCCCTGCAAAACAATCTCGCTCACCTCATGCTGGCCGGCGATCGTACCGATAATTCTGTGTGACATGGCACCTCACTGGATTTCAGCACAGCAAACCCAAGCCGCATGGCAGCCTTGCTGATTCTTACGTTTAGGAAATACTCCTTGACGAAGCCCGGTGATTCAAGTAGCTTCTGGACGCGGTATGTAGTGTAACTTGTTGTTTCTAAGCGTAGTAATTTTTTGGACTTGCCCTCTGCCGCGTCGCTCCAGCGAGGGCAGGCCCTCTAGGTTCTGGTTGGTTCTTTTTTGCAGCAAAGCGCAGGAGGCTGTGTTGCTCTGCCAGGACGCTCCCGGTTCTATGGCTCGCGCCTAGACGCTGAGGGAGCTTCGACAAGGAGTGATGCGATGAAAGGCTCCGAATTTGTCAAAGCTCTCAAGGACATGAAGCTGAAGTATCCGGAAGGGGAGGTAACCAACTACTTCCCCGAAAAGGGCTACGGTTTTATTACGAACGACAAGGGTGAGAAGATTTTCTTTTTCCTACCCGAAGTCGATACGATGGGATGCTGGACTGACGACATTCGCAAAGGGATTCGAGTGGGCTACGACGTGTCGCTCACGGCCAAGGGGCGCAGAGTCTCCCGAATGAAAATCCTCCGGCAGGGTAAATCTTGAACGATCTTGAACGGTTGGCTCAACCTCCATCGGGTTGAACCGAACATGTCCTTGGAACAATCGAATAACAGCTGAGATCACCACCATCTTGCCGGGGAATAGGCAGGATGGTGGTTTTTCTTTCCAGATATTCCCCCCCCCAAGTTCCCGGCTGGCCCACACTGCTCCTCAATGAGGAACTACTTTCCGTTGCTGCTCATGTTTGTGGTTGTGGCGGCCACTGTCGGTGCCATCATCGTCCTCAGCGCGGTGCTCGGCCCCAAGAGAAGGGGGAAGGTCAAAGATTCCCCATTCGAGTGCGGCTTCCAGCCATTCCAGCTTCCTACCGACCGGTTCTTCGTGCGGTTCTACCTGATCGCCATGTTGTTCATCCTCTTCGATATCGAAGTGGTGTTTCTTTTCCCCTGGGCGGTCGTGTTCAAGGCGTTGGGCTGGGCGGGGTTCTGGAGCATCTTTATCTTCATCTTTGTCCTGGGAGCGGGCTATGTCTATGCCTGGCGAAAGGGTGCGTTTCAGTGGGAGTAGCTTTGGCTTTTGAAGCGGCTCCTGTCGTTATATGGTCATCTCGGAAATACAGCGAAAGCTGGACTCGTTGGTCAGCGTTGTGAAGGATGAGGAGAAGGTACTCATCCTGATGCACGACAATCCGGATCCTGACTCCATCGCCAGTGCGGTTGGCCTCCAGTTTCTGCTTGAGAATCTCGCCAAGAAGCCGTCGCTTATCGGCTACTCTGGCATTATCGGTCGTGCCGAGAATCGAGCTATGCTGAAGCACCTGGGCATCCGGATCCGCTCCCTGTCCGGAATTTCGCTCCAGGACTATCCATGTGTCGCGCTGGTTGACACGCAACCTCTGACCGGGAACAATTCGCTGCCCGCTGGAAGAATACCGAGCATCGTTTTCGATCACCATCCCTACCGGCCTGCCAGCCGAAGAGTGCTGTACCGCGAAATCAAGCCGAAATACAACGTTACCACATCGATCATCACCGAATACCTCATTGCCTCGAACTTGGATTTCGATTCGAATCTGGCTACAGCGCTCTTCTACGCGATCAAGAGTGAAACCGAGGGACCGTCGCGCGAGGTGGGCAAGATCGAAGCGCGGCTGCGACATTTTTTGTATCCTCGGGTCGACCAGAAGCTGTTGTCCAACATCGAGAACGCCCGAGTCAGCCGGGAACATTTCAAGATCATCCACAG
>VFZK01000367.1 GCA_016871215.1 Acidimicrobiia bacterium
CCCAGCTACGCTCCGGAACTCAACCCGGACGAACAGGTCTGGAACCATGCCAAGGCGCGGCTGGCGAAACGGTTTGTGGCCACCAAGGCGGAGTTCAAAGCGGCGTTGTTTTCAATCTTGCTTTCGAGTCAGCGCTCTCGTCAACTGATTCTGTCTTTCTTCCAACTTGCTGAGACTAAGTATGCAGCAGAGACCACTTAGTGCTGTTACTTTCGCAACTATTGAGAGCATTGGCCGCCCAGGTGGCGCTAATCGGAACGACTCCAGTCATTGCGGAAGAGGCAGCCGCTGTTGGCCTGCAGAAGCAGTTATTGGTCGATGACTTGGTCATCTCAAAGACGACAGGCATAAGGCGAGTGCTCGGCAAGGTAGAAAAGCGTGCCGCTCCTGTTTTGAGTCCAGATCGACCTTGGGAAGACTTGGCCGCCTTTGGAGGCTATTCGACCGTAGTAAGGAACGAACGCAGCGGCAAGTTTCAAATCTGGTATTCCGCTGGTGAAGAACGTGGAATCGGCTACGCTGTGTCGGAAGATGGCATTCACTGGGTCAAGCCCAACGCAGCGCCGGACGGCAAAACAAACCTGGTGTTTCATGGACAGGGTCACATGAGCGTCTCGCTCGACGATCACGAACAGGATCCGGCTCATCGTTACAAGGCGGCCTACTACGGACCGGAAGTTAAGGCGGCTCTTGCCTATTCGGCTGACGGCATCCAATGGACGAGCTATAACCAGGGGCAGCCAGTCACCGGCCGTGCCGCCGACACCCACAACCAGGTAATCTGGGATCCGTTCTTCAAGGTTTATCGTTTGTTTACACGCACCGATTTTGGCGACGACGACGCCTCCGAGTGGCGCGGCACCCGCTCGATGACAAATCCCGATCTGAGGGCCAACCCATCCGCCTGGACGACCATACGAAGCTGGAAATTCGACCGCGAAGGTGAAAGCGAACGTTGGAGGCGGCAAATCTACGCTCTTACGCTCTGGCCTTACGAGGCGGTTCACTTCGCGCTCATGAGCGCTTATGAGTTTCCACCGCAAAAGCTTCCAACGCCGTACGAGAATAAGCCAGACTATCGCAGCCGTCACGAACGCGATGTCATGAACTTCTACATTGCGACCAGCCGCGACGGCGACAACTGGGACCTGAGTTGGGTCTATAGCGGCATGCCGATGGTTCCCCGAGGTGGCACTGGCAGCTTCGACAAAGACATGATTCTGCCGGCTTCACAAATTGTCACATGGAACGACCGCCACTGGATCTACTACGGGAGCAGCAACGAACGTCATTGGTGCTCCCAACGTCGCAATGCAATCGGGCTAGCGACGTTACCCATCGACAGGCTCGTCGGCCTAGAGGCCAATGTAGTACCAGGCGAGATGGTCACGCGACCTTTCAAGCTTGAAGGGGAGATTTTGGAGGTTAACGTCGACTGCAGAAGCGGACAGTTTGGCGTGGAGGTTCTCGATCAATGGGGCGTTCCGCTTCCCGGATTCGGGCGACACGCGCAGCAGCCCTACCGTCATCTCGATGAGCTGCGGCTGCGTGCCCGCTGGAAAATCGAGCAGGACTTGCGGACTCTCAAGGGTCAAACGATCCGTCTCAGGTTTCATCTGTCGCGAGCAACACTCTATTCATTTCAGGTTCGTGAACTCTGAAATGACGAGTGTTTTCCTGCTCGTCTCTCATGGGGAGTTGAGGCGGCAAACATTCGGGCGTCGTTTGATGCCTGGGATTCGTCGCCACCGCGAAAGCGGCCGAGTTGCAAGCGTTTCGGCATATCGCGGCCATCATTCGAAAAGCACTCTGGGGCCATGCTTGCTCGGGAACGACGCAGCGATTCCCGAATTTCCTGGCACGAGAAAGATACCGAGGAGACTATGAGAATAATCCGGATGGCCACAGGTGCTCTTTGCGCACTGACGATCGCAGGAGTCGCTTTCATGCAGCTCGCACGCGGGGTACAGGGCCAGGAAACCGTCAGGAGAGCGGGTTCGCTTGCCTCGAAACGTACGGCAACTGGTCACGCAAGCCCGACAGCAGATCAGTGGATCGTTCACTCCGGCTTCAAGGACTTCTCCGCTGGCACGCTAGCTGACAGTGGATCCAATCTCTTCATTTCGAAGGCCGGCGAGATCCAGATGATTCATCGTTGGGACTTCAACAACGATGGATTTCTGGAGTTGTTTGTCGGACAGGACCACGACCTTGTCGAAAACGAAGATGTGCTGGTCTACTGGGGCCAGAAACAGGGCCCACAATCGATTCTGCCGGACCTGCCCTCTCAACAGCCGCTGGGCCGTTTGCTACGCGAGATCAGAACACGCGAGAGCGGCGTGACGCGTCTTCCGAGTGACGGCGGCGGACGGTCCCAGCTGGTCGATCTCAACGGAGACGGCTATCTGGAAATCGTCTTCTGCAACTTTATCCACAACTATTCGGTTCACATGAATGCTTTGATCTATTGGGGAGGACCTGGCGGGTACACACGCGATCGGCGCACGGAGTTGCCGACGTTGTTAGCTGACGGATTGGCCGCTGCCGACTTTAATCAAGATGGCTACATCGACCTGGCCTTTGCCAATCGCGGCATCGAGGGTGGCGAGCGTTTCGGTTTTGACGCGCACCTGGAGTCTTACGTCTACTGGAATGCTCCCACCGGCTTCAGCCCTGAACGCCGAGCTTCGCTGCCAACCATCAGTGCCGCCGATTGCGCTGCCGGCGACTTGAACGGCGACAACTTCCCCGATCTGCTTTTCGCAAACAACAACTCTCAGGAGAAGAGCTTCTATCTCTATTGGGGCGGGTCAGATGGTTTTTCCGAGAAGCGACGGGATTCCTGGAAAGCCGGCGATGTCGTCAGCCTACGTCTGGCTGATCTGAATGGCGACCGCAAGCTAGATCTGATTGGCACGCTGCGCGACGATCGCGCCCAGCTCTGGCGAGGCAACGGAAAAGGATTCGAGCCGAGTGCCTGGCTGGAACTGCCTACCGTGGGCGCGGTGGAATGCCGGGTCGCCGATTTGAACAAGGATAGCCACCCTGACCTGGTGTTTGCTAATGCCGGGAAGGAAGCGAAGGGATCGTCTTATGTTTATTGGGGGAGCGCGCAGGGGTATGCGACAGACCGGCGAAGCGATCTGCCCACGCTGCACGCGACCGATGCAACAATTGCCGACTTCAATCGCGACGGATGGCCGGACCTGGTGTTTTCCCACGAAGATGACGGCAAGACCTACGATGTCGATTCCTACCTCTACTGGAACAGCCCTCAAGGCTTTCAGCCAGCAGCTCGCACGCAGCTGCAAGGCTTTGGCGCAGTCAGCGCGCGGGCCGCCGATCTGAACCAAGATGGACATCAGGACCTGCTATTGGTTAATCGTAGCAGCGGCTCGAAGGGTTCGATCGACTCGTTGATCTATTGGGGCAATCCTAGACACCACTATTCGCCCGCCTCCGTGTCCCGTCTGCCGGGTATGGGCCACGTGGTTCCGGCCATCGCCGACCTCGATCAAAATGGCTGGGTCGACATCGTGCTTCCGAGCGGTTGGATCTACTGGGGCGGGGCTGAAGGATACAAAATTCAAAACAGGCAGGAGCTTGCCAAGCTCGAGGGCCATTCTGCCTCGGCGGCTGACTTGAACCGCGATGGCTATCTCGACCTCGTCATTACCATAGGGATGGCTTCAGCGCGCAATTCCCCTTCAACCGCTCTCATCTTCTGGGGCAGCGGCCAAGGATATCGGTTTGACAACAAAGCTGAACTGAAACTCTCCACCCGTGTCAGCCTCAGCTCTTCGATCGCTGACTTTAACAAAGATGGTTATCTCGACCTCATCTTTACCGATGTCGATTCGGAACAGGTGGACATCTTTTGGGGAAGTTCGAACGGCACCTTCAGTACCGAGAGACGCACTCAGCTGGAAGTTCAGTCGTCAGCAACTGTTGAAGCTGCCGATCTAAACCAGGACGGTTGGTTAGACCTGATTCTCGGAGGCGGCTGGGATCGCAAACGATTTGGCAGACCCACGCGGCACGCGACCATTCTTTGGGGAAGCTCACAAGGATATTCTGCGGAGCGATCATCCCGCCTCGAAGCCTACGATGCCCTGGAGCAGGCCGTGGCCGATCTGAATCGAGATGGCTACCTGGATATTGTGCTGACCAACTACCACGCTTATCTGACCCGCACAGTCCCTGCTTTTGTCTACTGGGGAAACGCCGAGGGAACCTATTCCGAGTCTCGCCGTTTAAGTCTTCCGGCGGAATCTTCAAGCGCCCTCACGGTCGCAGATCTCAATCAAGATGGATGGCATGATCTTGTTGTATTCAATCACGTCGATCGCGGAGACCATGGCGCAGGAGCCAACATCTTCTGGGGAGGTCCCCAAGGCTATTCTTTCGCGCGCCGTCACTGGTTCCCGACGTTCGGGCCGCATTTCGGGGTGCGGCGGGACATTGGCAACATCTATACTCGCCGGTTGGAAGAAGCCTACGTCTCGGCAGCCCTCCAGTGCCCCAGCCCAAGAAAGCCTTCTCGCCTCGCCTGGAAGGCACTCACGCCCCACGGCACCACAGTCAAATTTCAGCTTCGAAGCGCTGCCAGCGAAGCCGATCTTGCCAAAGCCCCGTGGCAAGGGCCCGACGGCTCCAGCAGCTACTATGAACAGTCGGGCTCATCTCTGCAGATCGCTTCTGACCATCGCTGGCTCCAGTATCGCGCCGTGCTGGTTACACCCGATGGTGGCAGCACGCCCGTGCTGCAGTCCGTGTCGATCGAGGCGAAGCACCAGTAACAACACCCCTCTGACAGAGAGAGCTTCGCGAGGGTCGGTTTTTCGGAGTCAACCTGAGGTTTGCAGTCGAAGGGTCCAGACCGATTCGTTGCGCAGAGAAGCGGTTACAGAAACGGATCTGTTGAGTCGTAGCGGCGGGTAGACAGTAGTGATGGGCGCTTGCGCTCCGCTGCCGCAGACCGGCATGAAAAGCGAGCTCTGCGCTACAACAAGCGTTGCAAGCGCTTGCGGTGGCGTTGGCCACTCAATCGGTGGCAAATCGAGTTGGACGCCAAGTCGTCCGATCTGGTCTCTCGCTAGCGGCGATACGCTTGCACACTTTCGCCTCAGATTCAACCGAGTGCGGGCCAGAAACTTCAACGGTCAGATCTCGAAACCTCGGGCATCGTGCGTCCCTCAACCTGACGCCGTGGACCCACACGAAAAGCAGGCTCTTCCCTAAGAGAGTGTTTAAAAAGGCACCCTTTGGTTCGTAGTCCCGCCTTTAGGCGGAAGGAAATGCTGTGGTTCCAGCTAAAGCCGGGACTACAAACGTAGCTGTGGGCTTGCCCCCTGAGGTGAGACAAACAGTTAAGAGACAGTGTACCGTTAACTGAAAACTTCTCGACTCCCAAAAGCCTCTGATTGATACTGGCACGCAGTTGGCGAAGCGGAGGCCGGCTCTGCTGGAGAGCAACCGGCCAAGGAATAGCCAACCGGAAACTCATTCCGACGCCGGGCTGGCAGCGGCTTTCGGGTCGGTGCCGGTC
>VFZK01000368.1 GCA_016871215.1 Acidimicrobiia bacterium
ACCCAATCTCCCACGCCCATGCCCTGGTTCGGTGGCAAGCGCTTGGTTCTCGATTTTGCTTGAACCCCTGTTTGTCCCCCCCAAATGTTAGTCGCTTCCAGTACCGTGGAAATCGAGGCTGGCGGAAGTCAGGAGATGGCTCGCAAAGGTGAATCCCGCGATTGCGGAAGCTCCTTTCTCCCCCAAAGCTTTCGGAACGCGTACTGTGATCAGGGGACTCTTCTGCATCCTTCCTTTCCTGATCTGGTTTCCAGCGGTCGCTTTGCTGGGCGAGCGACTGGCGACAAAAACGACCGCTCGCGAATCCCATCCCGCCCGAACCCGGCACGGTTCGAAAGCGTTCTTCTTCAGACTGATCGGTGTCTACGGAATCGCTGCCTCCCTGGCAACCTTGACGATGCTTGCAATGAATCCATGGGAGAGTCTCAAGCTGCTGGGAGGGGATTATTTGACAGGTCTGTTGTGCTTGACGGGTATTTTTGGGCTCGCCATGCTGCGGCCTCGATGCGCAAGCTCTGTCAATTGCTGGCGGCCGATCCTTTGGAGCGTTCTAGCGTGCCTTGCGCTGGTGGTGGGTTGCTCACCATGGATCACGAAGGAGTTTGTGCACCTGGAGCTCAGTGTTGCCCGATTGTGGCGCCTGCCTTGGGTAGTGCTGAGTTTGTTGCCATTCTTCATTTTGGACGAACAGGCCTGCCGTCGCATGGTCGAAGGTCTCGGGACTGCCCGAACGTGCTTACTTCATCTCTCCACGCGCTGCGTCCTTGCGATCGCCCTCTTGCTGGGGTTTTTCGTTTTGCGCAGTGGCCAGTTTTTGGTAATTTTGATACTCCTCGGCTTGCTGCTAGCCAACCTCCTCTGCTGGTGCTCGGCTGCCTGGATCTATCGAAAAACCGGCAGCGTTGCCGCGTCCGGAATCTTTGGAACGCTCGCAGCAGCTTGGTTCTTCAGCGTCTTTTTCGCCCAGCTCTAGTTCTAGTGAGTCCATGAAGATCGGCATCATCGGCGCCGGACCGGCAGGGTCACTTTGCGCCTCTCGCTTGTCCGAAAGCGGCCAGAGCGTTCTGCTCTTCGATCCACGCGGAGCCTGGGAAAAGCCTTGCGGTGGCGGTGTTACCGTAAAGGCGCTAGCGCGCTATCCCTTTCTGCGCGGCTGCATGGAGGCATGCCGAAGCGTTTCCCAACTGCAGGTGATTTCACCCCGGGGCGCCCGGGCGAAGGTCATGCTTGAAGAACCCATCTCCATTTATTCCCGAACTGCCCTCAATCGCCTGCTGCTCGAGAGCGCTCGGGCAAACGGTGTCCGCTTTCTGCAGGAGCGCGTCCTTGACTTCCGCCATCGGGAAACGCGCTGGGAGCTCCTGACTGACCGAGGTACGCATCGCGTGGACTTCCTGGTGGGCGCTGACGGCGTGAACAGCCTTGTGCGAAAGAAGCTGGGCGAGCGCTTCCCGCCTGAAGACCTGATGATGACTTTCGGCTATCGGGTGCCAAAGGAGATCGGCGACGGCATTGTCATTAAGTTCTTCCCCCAATTTCGGGGCTACTATTGGGTCTTCCCGCGAACTTGCCACGCTTCGTTTGGCATCTGCGGACGGCTCAGTCAGCACACCACCCAGACGCTTAAGGATTTGCTCCACTCTTTCTTGACGGAAACGGGCCAAGCCCCAGATACAGACCGGATGGGTGACTGGCCCGTCTACAGTGCCCTGATTCCCTCGCTCAGGCCAGAATCGCTGCGCACGAACCGCATTGCGGGTGAAAACTGGTCCCTGGTGGGCGATGCCGGAGGATTCGCCGACCCGATTACCTGCGAGGGAATCTACTACGCTCTGCGTTCGGGCGATCTGCTCGCGCAAGCACTGATAGAAGGCAGCGCCACATCCTATCCGGAGCGCTGCCACACAGATTTTGCCGCAGACTTCACTCATGCCGCTGAAATGTTCGAGAAGTTCTACACCGGAGATTTCTTGGGTTCGGATTTCATCACCCGGATGGTGCAGGCCTCCTCGCGAAGCGCGGCGCTGAGATCCATCATGAACGCCTTCGTCGCCGGCCGCCAGGACTACCGGTCCCTCCGGACAACGCTCTTGCGGAAATGCCCCCGAATCGGATTAGAGATTGCGGCCTCGGCCTTCCGATCTTCCCGCTGACGGAATCGGCGGATCAAACCTTGTTCGAGCCGCCCTTAAGCCCCATCTGCCTCAGAACCACCTCTTCAAAAAGCCTCGCAGGCAGAAGGTGCTTCATCGCAAGAAACAACTTGGCGTGCCGCGGAGCCACGTAGCGGAAACGCGGCGGCTCCTCCGTAAGGGCGCGCAGGACAAGCCTCCCAATGTCATCGGGCTGGCCAGCCATTGCCCTGGCCCTCTTGCCGAGCTCCGCGAAGTTGCCCAGATACGGTGCATAAGGTCCAGGCTGCTCCATGACCTGCTTCGAGACTTTGTTGGCCGCATCGATGAACTCGGTAAGAATGAAACCGGGCTGGATCAGTGAGACGTGAATGCCAAACAGTCGCACTTCACCCCGCAGGCCGTCTGTGAAGGCTTCCAGCGCATGCTTGGTGGCGTCGTACACCGAGGAGAACGGTCGAGCAATGCGGCCCGCCACCGAACCCACATTCACAATTCTTCCTCTGCCTTGCCGGCGCATGATCGGAAGGACAAGTTGGGTCAAGGCGATCAACGAAAACACGTTCGTCTCGAAGTTTCGCCGGATATCTTCCATCGGAACCATCTCGACAGGTCCCCGTTGCCCGTATCCGGCATTGTTGACGAGTCCATCGATGCTCCCAAACGCCTCCATCGTTTGGCCGATGAGCCGGTCGCGGTCGTTGTTGTCTGTGACGTCTACCTGCACAGCCAGGAGTTTTGAAGCGGGCGCGGGTGAACTTGGCGATTGCCCCGCAGTTTCCAGCTCCGCCCTCAGTGACTGCAACCGCTCGAAGCGGCGCGCCGCCAGAACGACGCGAAACCCGGAGTGATACAGAAGGCGAGCGGTCGCTTCCCCGATGCCCGAGGATGCTCCCGTGACAATCACCACACCCCTCTGCGGCGTTTCCATGAGTTCAATCTCTGGATCGCTCAAGGTTGGCCAAGCCTTCGCCATACGTTGCCGACCAGTTGCTGGGGGGCCAGACCTTTATCCCACCCGTCGGTCGGCAGCCACATCCGCGACGCAGCGACCTATGATGGCCCAACATTAGCGACGAAAGCTATCGGATTGATTAAGGCAGAGAGCGAGTTGGCGAAAGAAGGGGCGGGGCTATGGCATCAAACTGCGAATTCCCGCGCTAGAAGGTAGCGCCCGCGCTTGAGCTCGTAGCGCGCTCTGCCGAGATTGGCATCCTTTTGAAGGAGCGCGAGCAGGAAGTACTCGGCAGTGATCATACGAATGGCAACAGTCCGACGGTCCGTCGAAACCACGAGTTCTTCGAGGTCACCAAGGGCGGCATCCTTGGCGGTCGATAACAGAGTCCTTAGGCTTGTGGTGTACTCGGCAGCCAGAGCCTCGACGTTGATGCCTGAATCAGCAAGGCGCTTTTCGATGGAGATGCCGTCCATACCCATCACGGCCGCGGCCAAGGTTCCCTCCACCTTCTGAATCATGCCATCGAGAAACTGTGCGAACATAGGTTGACTGACGCGGACCTAGAAGCCAAAGGATCGCTCGAAACGCGGGGGGCGACGCATCGGAACAAAGCGTTCGATTGTCGCCCGCTCAGCAGCCTCAGAGAATCTTGGGCGACAGGAAGAAGATCAGCTCCTGCGTCTGCTTGTTAACCGAACGATTCTTGAAGAGGTTTCCGATCACGGGAATGCTTCCGAAACCCGGGACTTGGCGAACGTTAACTTGTTCGTTGTCGATTAACACCCCACCGACCACCACCGTGCCACCGTTTGTGACCAGAACCGTCGTTTTCGTCTGCTGTGTATTGACCGTGGGAACTCCTTGAACCTGACGAGAGAAGTCGGGTGTGGAGTTCTCGACGTCGACTTTCAGAACGATCGTCCCTTCGTCCGTGATCTGAGGCGTAACCGTCAGCTTCAAAGAGAAATCGAAGAACTGGACCGAGACCGTATTGTTAATCGTTGTCTGAACGGGAATCTTGACCCCTTGCTGCACAAACCCTTCGATGTTGTCCTGCGTGATAATCTTCGGCTTCGAAATCAACTTGGCCGAGCCGCGGCGTTCGGCGGCAGAAATGATGACGTCTACCAGGACGTTGTTGGTAAAGCCGCCAAAGAAAGACAGCGCGCTGGTTGGAGCGTTGGCGCCCAAATTCGAGATGTATGGGAGAGAATCGTCCGCTCCTCCCGATTGCCCTTGATCGATCGTGACCGTGGGAGGCGGGTTCCGGCTGAAGGGATTTCCCGGAACAGCGCCGGCCAGTTTGTTTTGAGATCGGTTGCCATAAAGAGCGCCAATCTGAACGCCGATGTCTCGCAAGAAGTCGCGAGTTGCTGCAATCACACGAGCCTCGATTTCCACTTGCTTGATCTTCTTGTCAAGCTGCTTGATCAGTGCGTCGATCGCTTCGAACTTTCCAGGAATGTCGGAGATGATCATCGAGTTCGTTCGCACGTCGACGATAATATCTCCACGTGGCGACAAGACCTTCTTCAGGACGACGCTCAGATCTGCAGCCTTGGCGTAGCTCAGGACGCGTGTCTCTGTCTGAAGCTCGGCTGCCAGCACTCGGGCGTCTGACAGGCGCTTCCGCTGGGCTTCTTCCGCCTCGAGCGTTGCGTTGCTGGCAATTCGCAGAACGTTGCCGTCCAGTTGCTTGCCCAAAGAGTTGTTCTTCAGCACCACGTCCAACGCCTGATCCCAGGGAACATCGTTGAGAAAGATGGTCAACGCGCCTTTGACATCCGGATCGAGCACAATGTTCAGCCCGCTGATTTCACCGATGAGCCGGAAGAAGTCCTTCAGGTCTGCATCCTTCAGTTCCAGCGAGATCAGCTCACCGCTGTATTTCGGCGCCTGCGGCGCAGGCACGGCGGTGATGACCTGGCTAGCCGGAGCTTGAACCAGTGGGGCGATGGCAATCGGAGCGACGGGCTGGGGGGATGTCACAACAGGCGCTGCGACAGCCACAGCCGGCTGGGAAGTTGGCAGACCTTGCGCGGCAACTTTCGCTGGTGCGTGGGGCAAAGCTTGAGCTGGGAGGGTCACGGCGCCAGCGACGGTGACGGGCTGAGATGACGCGACTGCGGGAGCGGCAATGGCAGTGTCCCGTTGCGAAGTTGGTGACTCCTGCGTGGCTGTCTCAGTCGGCTCGTGCGATGGGCTTTGAACCGCCGCCTCGATGGCAGGAGTTGCACTGGAGGTCTGAGAGGACGCGGCTGCGGTAACTGCGATGGCGGTGTTCGGTTGGGGAGCCGGCAGCTCCTGCGCCGGACCCTCGATGGGCTCGGGCAATTCCACCGCTTGCGAGCCGTTCACTGGTGACGGCACGCGGCTGGGAGGCACCGTCGGCTCTACAGCGGAAATCTGGGTAACCCCTTCCCCTGGAGGTGTGAAAAAATTAAAA